>CALUTX010000020.1 GCA_944323815.1 uncultured Parabacteroides sp.
ACCACTATGCCTTCCTTGTGCTAAATTTGAAAGTTTCCTACGTTTCCAAATCACAAGATAAGCATAACGCTTCTTCGATTTATCGTATGTCCTGGAAAGAGTTACCTCTAACCAAATACAAAGATAGTGAATTTCTGTGATACACAATCTTATTTGAATAAAAATCAGTGATTTGAGGATTATTTTGTCGTCTGTTTATACTTATGTTAATTCGATGTGTGGATTTTCAATGATATTCAATAATCCTTTTGACAAATCCTTTGCAGTTTTATTCCTGTACCGAAATTGCCGATATCAAAAATATGAAGCAGAGGTGCGGATCGATGTGTCAGGGAGCGTTTTGATAAATAACATCCCCTAACCCTGTGTTAATAACGTATATACCAAGGTGGAGATATGTGCCGCCACTTGTGCAGCTTGTGATTCATTTCCTTTGAAGTCTTTGACAAAGATTGCCAGCGTGTAGCGTACGCCGTTGGGCAAGGTGATGTAGGCCACATCGTTATGGGCAGCAAGAACGCCGTTGTCGATGTAACCGGAACCTGTCTTGTGTGCCAGAAATAGCCCTTCCTTTCCGACGAGTGGAGCTGCTATGCGGTCTTTGCCGGTCGTGCATTCGCTCAAAGATTGCATGATGAAACGTTGCTTCTCACGGCTTACAAGGCTATCGGTAAACAGTCTGTTCATCAGCATGGCCGCTCCAAGCGGGGAGGTGTAGTTGGCATAGGCTTTGGCGTGGTCGGCCGCCATTTCCGATTCCTTGTAAGCGATCTGGAAACTCGAACGAGGAATGAGCGTGGCAATGAAACTGTCTGTTTCAGCTACGTTGGCCAGTTGTTCGAACATCAGATTGCTCGCATTGTTGTCGCTTTGGATGAGCGTATAACGCAATAGTGCTTTAACGGGTAGCGTAATCGATGGCTCTGGATGCTCTTTCAGCATGGGGTTCCATGTTTTGGGGTCGAGTTCTTCTCTCCGGATGGTCAATAAGGTGTCAAGCGAAAGTCCTTCCTGGTCAAACCTGTGGCAAATAGCCAATGCCTGATGCACCTTGAAGACGCTCATCATGGGATAAATATTCTTGTTATTCACAGCAACGGTGTCGCGGTTGTTGATGATGACGGCTACGCCGACTTCACCCGGGCAAGTGGATGTGATTCGGGAGATGCTGTCGGTCAGGACATCTGTCAGTGACGCGTTGCGATCGCCCTTTTTCGCTGATTGGGGAAATAGGAATAAAACCAAGAGGACGATGCCGACCAAAGTCGTGCCCCAAGCAGCAAGATCTCTTTTGCTGATTTTTGCCATAGATTTTGAATCGTAGTAAATCGTTTCTTACATTTTCAGATAAAACGCCTTCGTCAGGCGGATGTAATCTGCGGTGAACGAGTGGTTTGCCTGTTCGATGACCAATTGATTCTCGTCGGGAGGCAGGCAAGGGGCTGTTTGCAGCTCTGCCAACAGGCGTTTGGGCGGGAGGCCGGCTACGGAGACGACTGCCGTCTTCCGGACGAAATAGAAGCGGAATTGCTCGCACACGCTTTCCAACTCCTCTTTTCGGTCGTAAGGCAGGATGAGGGCGACACGTCCCGTCGGCGTCAGCCGTTTGCGGCAGTCTTGCAGCAGTTCGTCCAACGGGAGCGTATCGTTGTGGCGTGCCGTGCTTCGCTGCTGGTCCGGACATTTGAGCGAACGAGCGAAATAGGGCGGATTGGAAACAATCAGGTCATACGGATGCGCGTTGTCGAAGTTTGCGAATGCGGCATGGGCGACTTGCACGCGACCAGCAAAAGGGGAGGCGGCCGCGTTCTCTTGGGCCTGTTCGCAGGCTGCCGCGTCGATGTCAATCGCTTCGATGAGGGCTTCACTGCGTTGCGCAAGCATCAAGGCGATGAGCCCAGTTCCCGTACCGACGTCGAGGATGCGGTTGCAGCGGTCGACGTCTACCCATGCGCCGAGCAGAACGCCGTCGGTCCCGACCTTCATGGCACATTTGTCCTGCCGGACGGTGAATTGTTTGAATTGAAAATAACTGTTCGACATACGTTATTTGGATATAGCCACTGCAAAAGTAATGCAAATAATCCGGATATGCCGAATCCGGCTGCCCGAACCCGTTCATAATTTTCCTCCGGGCTGTTTTTGTTTAGTCCCCATCTATTTTTAGGTAAGTCGCCTGCTTTTCTATAAACAGCGTCGGCGTTTTTACAATCAGCGTCACTGATTATAGAAACACCGACGCTGATTATACAATCACAGCAGTTGATTATAGAATAATTGCGGTCGTGACGAAGTTTATGTCCGATCGGTAGGACAAATTTGGCACAGGAAAAGTAAAATTCCTAAGGACAAAATGTGTATCTTTGCCCGAATCAGATAGAATAAGATAAAAAAGGAGAGGATACGATGATGAATAAGCTTCCTGTGGTTGAGATGGTAGAACTGAACAATCATATCGTTTCGTGCGATACTTTTCAAAATAGATTTTCGATAGCCGATGCCGATGGAAATGTGGAGGACACGCCGGAGAGTCATGAGCCGATGCGATTCGACGCGTTGGTGATGTTGTTGGCGACGGAGGGGACAATGGAGATTCGCTTGGATTATGTTCCTTATACTGTTCGACCGAACAGCTTTGTTATGATTATGCCCACGCATGTGATGCAACTGGAACATATTAGTGCAGATTTCAAAGGCCGGATGTTAATCGCGTCGAGAGAGTTCTTGACCGATTGCGATTTGACAACGGGCGGAAGTCGGCCTCATACGCTTCGGGTGAGCAATTATATGGAGATGCGTAAGAATCCTTGTACAGAGTTGGAACCCGAAGAGGTGGCTACTTTGGATACTTGGTTAAAGAATTTGCGTGAAAAGATACGCGACGAGGCGCATCATTTCCAGCGGGAGATTATCCAGAATATGTTTGTCGTTTTTTTGCTGGAGCTGGGTAACATCTTTTTGAACAAGAATAGCTACTTGGTTCGGTCGACGCTTTCGAGGAAAGAAGAGCTGTTCGAACAGTTTCTCCAGCTGTTGTTCGAACATTTTAGGGTAGAACATGCGGTGACCTTCTATGCCGATAAATTGTTTATTACGCCACAATATCTGTCGTTGATTCTGAAGGAATTGACGGGCATGTCGGCCAATAAGTGGATTGACGACGCGTTAGTGGCCGAGGCAAAAGTCCTTTTGAAGGCTCCTCAAATGACGGTTCAGCAAGTTGCCGACCAGCTTCATTTTTCCGACCAGTCGACTTTCGGAAAGTTCTTCAAAAAACACATGGGCATTTCACCGATGGAATATCGGCGTTCTTAGTATTCTCTCGGCCGGAATTTGTACCAGTTTATCAATTCGGACAGGCCATAAATCAAGCAGGCAACGCCGAATATCACGAATGTATTGGCTGCTGCTCCAAACGGGTAGATAAGTATCATGATGCCCGTTATCAGAATGAGGGTGGGAATGACATAGAAACCATAGGGCACGAAACTCCATTTGCGGGCAGAGACAAGTGTCAGGATTTGCTGGATACCTGCGATTATCAACAACGCTCCTAAAATATACATCAGGATACTGACAAAGAATTGAGGCATCAATACGAGCCATGCGCCGAATAAGATACTTCCGGCTCCGTCTATGGGGAACATCGGGGCGGGTTCTCCTTCCTGTTTTTGCCGAGTGAAATAATTGAGCAGGCTGAATAGTCCCGGCAGGATAAAACAAACGCCGATGGTCATGACCAAATAGGTGACGACGGCTTCGGGCCACAAGATTAAGACAAGTCCTAAAATAAGGGCAAGGATGCAACGGAGGATTGAACCATTAAAAGTTATCATTTTCATTTCTAATTTGCTTTTCTTAGATAACAACGAAGGTACACGATTTTCTTTTGATTGGGATAAAAAAGATGCAAATATGTGGGTTGAATGGTGAAAAGGAAAACAAAAAAAGGGAAATCCCTCGATTTTCCCTTTCATGAGCGGAAGACGGGACTCAAACCCGCGACCCTCAGCTTGGAAGGCTAATGCTCTATCGACTGAGCTACTTCCGCGAAATAATTGTCAATTGTCAATTGATAATTGTCAATTAGTTTGTGGGCAGTGATGGATTCGAACCACCGAAGGCGTAAGCCAGCTGAGTTACAGTCAGCCCCATTTGGCCACTCTGGTAACTGCCCTATTCAATTGCGCTGCAAAGGTACAACTCTTTTTTATATCTGCAAATATTTAGGCCGAAAAATGTGCCATTTTAAGAGCCGTTACCGCAGCCTCGTCTCCTTTGTTGCCATATTTACCGCCTGCGCGGTCTTCCGATTGCTGCATGTTGTCTGTTGTCAACAGGCCGAAAATGAACGGAATGTCGTACATCAGATTCAATTCGGTGATGCCTTGTGTGACCCCGGAACAAACATAATCGAAGTGCGGCGTGTCACCTCTGACCACGCATCCCAAGACGATGACGGCATCCACCTCTTTGTTTTCTGCCATCTTTTTGGCGCCGAATGTCAATTCAAAACTTCCGGGAACCCGTTTGACGTAGATGTTGTCTGCCTTTACTCCATGTTTTTCGAGTGTGTTGCAAGCGCCTTCCAATAGTTTTTCCGTAATCTGCTTGTTCCACTCGGCAACGACGATTCCGATGCTCATTTCAGAGCCGTCGGGAACGCTGTTGAAATCGTATTCAGATAAATTTTGATAAGCTGTAGCCATGACTTTCGAATTGTTTTTAAAAGAAGAGGATGCCTTGTTTGTTTGAACGAGACATCCTTTTCCATGTAGTTTGTGTATGAAATTTTGTTATTTGTTTAGTTGGGAAGCACGTGTGATATATTTGTCTATGTCGGATGCTTCCATCGAATTGTAATATTTCTCTTTGATTGTCGTGTATGCCTTGATGGCCTCGTTGTATTGTTTGAGGCTTTCATACGCAAGTCCGGCTTTCTTTAGGTAAACAGGGCTGATTACTTCGTTGTCGGCTTCTTGGGCTGCTTTTTCGAAATAACTGATGCTTTCCTTTACGTTACCCATATTGACGAAACAGTCGCCAATCAATCCGGTGATTGCCGGTGAAACCATGTTGTCGCTTCCGTCGAACGACTTCAACAATTCCATTGCCTTTTCGTTGTTCCCCATTTTATAATAGCAGATACCGGCATAGGCTTTTGCCAAATTTCCGCTTTTGGTGCTTCCATATTGGTCGATGATAGCTTCAAACCCTTCATAATCGGCTCCGTTTCCGGTTAATGCCAGGTTGAAAGAATCTTTACCGAAATAAAACTCTCCCTTAAACATGGCAGCTTCCGCTTTTTTCTCTTGCGGAATCAAATATCCGTGCTTGATTCCTAAAACAGCTCCGACAACGAGAGCGATTGCAATGATTCCGTAAATAATTTTCTTTGAATTGTTTTCAATAAATTGTTCCGATTTGGAAACAATCTCTTCTACTTCTAATTCTTTGCTGCTGTCCTTCTTCTTAGTAGCCATAATTTTGTTATCGTTGTTATTTATTATTCTTACGTATTTATTGCCTACGGCAATTCAAGTCGCAAAAGTAGTTTTTTTTATTGAGAAAATCTATACGTGGCGTATATTTTTTAATTTTGTGCGTTTAATAGTGAGGCGGATGATACTGGAAAAGCTTTCTATACTTAATTATAAGAATATCATTCAGGCAGAAATGGTTTTCTCTCCGGGCATCAATTGTTTTTTCGGGAACAACGGCATGGGGAAAACGAATTTGCTGGATGCGATTTATTACCTCTCTTTTTGTAAAAGTCATTTGCATACGCCTGATTCTCGGCTTATCCGAAACGAGCAAGATTTGTGTGTCCTGCAAGGAGCCTATTTGTATGATTCCCGGCGGGAAGAAATTTTTTGCTCCGTCCGTCATCGGCAGCGGAAGGTGTTTAAGCGGAACAAGAAAGAATATGACAAGCTTTCGGAGCATATCGGCTTGTTGCCGTTGGTGATGGTTTCACCCGTAGACTCCGATTTGATTCGGGGAGGAAGCGAGGAGCGGCGTCGGTTTATTGATTTGATTATCTCTCAGCAGGATAAATCCTATTTGCACGCTTTGATTCAATATTCGAAGGCCCTGTTTCAGCGGAATGTACTGCTGAAAAATCAAAGTCAGGATACTTCTTTGTATGAGGTGTTGGAAATGCAGTTGGACAGATACGGACAATTGTTGTATGAAAAACGGCGGCAGTTGGTAGACGAACTGGTTCCGATATTCAATACCTATTATCAAACGATTTGCCTCTCCGCCGAACAGGTGGGTTTGCGCTATCTTTCGCAGTTGGACAAAGGCAATTTAGGGGAAATGCTGGTCGAAAATAGAGAACGGGATCGCATATTGGGCTATACCTCTGTTGGCGTGCATAAAGATGAATTAGAAATGACGTTGGACGGCCAGCTGATTCGTCGTTTTGGCTCGCAGGGGCAGAACAAAACGTATCTGATTGCGCTCAAACTGGCTCAATATACATTTCTTTCACGGGGCGGACAGACGCAGCCGATTTTGTTGTTGGATGATTTGTTTGACAAATTAGATGCAGAGCGGGTGGAACAGATTATTAAGTTGGTCAGCGGTGAGCAGTTCGGGCAAATATTTGTTACGGACACCAACCGGAAATATCTGGATGCCATCTTGCAGTCCGTGAATCAAGGCCATGCACTTTTTAAGGTGGAACAGGGCGAAGTACAACCGTTGGAGAATTGGGAATGAAGCACCGAAACGAACAAACGTTAGGCGACGCGATTCGCGAGTTTTTTGAAAACAACGCCACGCTGCGGAGGAAAATAGGGGAGATACGTGTCCAGCGGGCATGGCATGAGGTTTTAGGACCGACAGTCGCTTACCATACGCGGAATGTGTATGTAAAGAACGGTGTACTGAATGTATGTCTGACCTCTTCTGTGTTGAGGAGTGAATTGCTTTTGCATAAAACATCGTTGATAAAACGCTTGAACGAATATGCACAAGCCGATGTCATTCATGAAATCGTCATTCGATAGCGGTTGTTTCTGTGAGAATCACATCCATTTTTTCATCGAAAGCCTCTGTCGGTATGTGTTCTTTTAATTGAAAGTCAAAACAGATGCCGATTTTAGGAATTTCCAGTTGGGTCAGAATGCGGTCGTAAAACCCTTTTCCGCGTCCCAGCCTGTTGCGTGAGCGGTCGAATGCAACTCCCGGAACGATAATCAACTCAATTTCTTGCAGGCCGACGATTGGACATGTGTCGTCGGGCTCCCAAATGTTGAAAGCCCCTTTTTGCAAAGCGTCTTTACCGAGATATTGTTGGAATTGCAAGTCATTCCCCTTTACAAGGGGCAATACCAATTTCTTTTGCTGATACCATTTTTCAAGTAGGCTGGCGGTTTCCACCTCGCCCGGCAGTGCATAATAAAGTGCCACGCATGAAGCTTGCTGGAAAAGACGATGCTTTTCCAGCAGTAAACAGATATTAGCCGACCATGTTTGCAGTGTAGTTTTCGTATATGTACTCTTTAAGGAGGCTATATCTTTGCGTAAAACCTGCTTCGCTTTGTGTAATTCCATTTGAGATGGGGTTCGTGTTGTCTAATGTCGGGAATGATTTACCTTCTTGAATGACTTGGATGGCACGCTCTAACGTAACGTCGTCATTCATGAATATCGGATAGAATCCGGCGTCGTCAAAAAAGTTGCGGACGATATAAGCCTGTAGCTGCTTTTCGATTAACCGGCTTGATATCTGAATCAGGCGAGGACGCTTTTTGATACCTTTTTGTGCGGCAAATTGGGCGAATTCTGCCAACAACGGTTGCTGCTTCAAATAGTCGTACAATTCTTGGTACGTTTTGAACGACGACAATTTGTCGTAATGTTGGTCTGAATAGGTTAATGTGAACAGATTCAGTGTCCCAGAATTGAGTACTTGAGAAAGATAGGAGGTGACACCACTGGTGTCGCGAGGAATAAAAATATCAGGCATGATGCCGCCGCCGCCATACACCGTGCGTCCCATTACAGTCGCATATTTCTGGTCATTATCCAGCTTGATGCTATCAGCCGAATCAAATTCGCCATGTTCAAAACGGTGGATGATGTCATATTCATACTCGTCATCTTTACCCAGTTCGTACTTTTTCTGGATGCAGCGTCCGGACGGTGTGTAGTAACGTGCGATGGTCAGTCGAATTTCCGAACCGTCACTTAGTTGAATCGGTGATTGAACCAGACCTTTTCCAAAGGTCCGCCGACCGATAATCAATCCCCGATCGTTGTCTTGGATGGCCCCTGAAAAGATTTCGCTTGCGGAGGCGGAAAACTCGTCAGTTAAAACTACGATGGGAGCATCTTGGCAAGTCCCGGTTCCGTTCGTGTATACATCGTTACGCGGGAATGCTTTCCCTTCCGTATATACAATCAGGCGGCCTTCGGGCATAAATTCGTTAACCATGTTGATGGCGGCATCCATGTAGCCGCCGGTGTTTCCTCGCAAGTCAATGATGAACGACGCGCATCCCTCTTGCTTTAGCTGGGCAATGGCGGTGATGAATTCGTTATACGTGGTTCGGCCGAATTTGCTGACTTTGATGTAACCTATGCCCTTGTTTACTTCATAAGCGACGTCGACAGACTTGACCGGCACGTCGCCACGTGTCACGTCGAAGTAGAGCAAATTGGCTTCGTTCCGACGTTTGACGCCCAACTTGACGGTGCTGTTTTTGGCTCCCCGCAACGTTTTCATGATGGAGTCTTGGTCGCTTTTGTTACCTGCATACAGCCTGTCGTTGATGGTGATGATTCGGTCAAATGGCTGAAGCCCCGCTTTTTCTGCTGGCCCTCCCGGAATGACGTTGATGACCAAAATCGTGTCGGTCTGCATATTAAATGAAACGCCGATACCGCTAAACGAACCCTCCAAATCTTCGTTTACCCGCTGGACATCTTTGGCCGGAATGTAGACGGTATGCGGGTCTAATTCGCTGAAGATTTTCGGAATGGCATCTTCTACCAATTGCTTGATGTCAACCGTGTCCACATATTGTTCGTTAATGATTTCCATGATGGCGTCCAACTTGTTTCCGCCCCCGTAGAAATGCCGTTTCCCTTGTGATAATTTCAGGTAATGGTTCCCGATAAAAATACCCAGTGCAATACTGACCGATATGATTACAGGCAGCCACATGGCCGACCTTCTATTCTTGTTCATAAAACGTGATCCTTTATTGGTTTATTTGTATGAAATCAATTTGAATACCTGCTCTTTGTAATAACTCACAACCGTCTTCCACCCGATACTTTTCAGAGTAGACGACCCGTTTGATACCGGATTGGATAATCAATTTGGCACATTCGATGCAGGGAGCCGACGTGATGTAAATGGTTGCGCCTTTGCTGCTGTTGGATGATGCGGCTACTTTGGTGATGGCGTTGGCCTCTGCATGAAGCACGTAGGGCTTGGTGACGTTGTTTTCGTCTTCGCATATATTTTCAAATCCCGACGGCGTCCCGTTATACCCGTCAGAAATGATCATTTGGTCTTTGACAATCAACGCGCCCACTTGCCGCCTTTTGCAATACGAATTTTCAGCCCATACCGCAGCCATCCGGAGGTAGCGTTTGTCTAATTCGAGTTGCTTATCTGTCTTGTCGCACATTTTTTTCTCCTTTTGGTTTAAAAGAACAGGCAAAGGTACATTATATTTATGATATGCGTGGAATGGAAAAAACTTTTTTGGATATAAATTTGCCCTCCGTTTGGATTTGTTCGCTTCTGGGCCGATGGAATTTACTTTCCGGGTAAATTTTCTTAACAAGAAAGGAACGTAAAAAGCCTTTTCCGGAGAGGCGAAACAAAGGGTTTGCATGGAATGAAAAATACACTGGCATGAAGCGTGATGCGCACTGGCATGAAATGGCGGACGGACTGGCATGAAATAGACCTCTCTTTGGGGGATGTATGATTTCTTTTATAAATGTAGGCTCATTTGAATGAAAAGCAGTAATTTTGGCACATTTCTTGTAGGAGCGAATCCATAGGCAAGCGGATGCCATTTGCCTGTAATGAGTTAAACAATGGACATGAAGAGAAGAAAAGGAACGATATTTGCAGAAGAATCGTACAGCGATTTGGATGATAATATAGGAATTGTTATGCCTATTTTGACAGAATGTGATGCGGACGAAGATTTCACGAAAGGAGTGGAAGAGGTCGGAGAGGTTTTGCCCATTTTACCCTTGCGCAATATGGTTCTGTTTCCGGGAGTGGCGATGCCTGTTTTGGTGGGGCGTCCCAAATCCATGCGTTTGGTGAAAGATGCGTCGCACCGGAAAAAGTTGATTGGTGCTGTTTGCCAAAAAGAGATGGATACCGAAGAGCCGGGACTTGAAGATTTGTATAGTATCGGAGTCGTCGCGGAAATCGTCCGTGTACTGGAGATGCCGGATGGTATGACAACGGTGATTCTGCAAGGAAAGAAGCGTTTTCACTTGGATGCGATGGTCGGGACGGAACCCTATTTGAAAGGGCAAGTTTCGTTGCTGGAAGATGTGATGCCGGACAAGTCGGATCGGGAGTTTGAAGCGCTGATTTCTACGATCAAAGATTTGACGATAAAAATGCTGGGGGCGATTACCGAGCCGCCTCGCGAATTGATTTTTTCAATCCGGAATAATAAGAATATCGTTTACCTGATTAATTTCGCATGCAGCAATATCCCGAACGGGGCTTCGGAGAAGCAGGGCTTGTTGTTGATTGACAACTTGAAAGACCGGGCTTATCGCTTGTTGTTTATTCTGAACCGGGAGTATCAGTTGCTGGAACTGAAAAAGTCCATCCAGATGAAGACGCATGAGGACATTAATCAGCAACAACGGGAATATTTCCTTCAGCAGCAAATCAAAACGATACAGGAAGAGCTGGGTGAAAATATAACAGACCTTGATATCAAGGAACTGAAAGAAAAGGCAGCCAAAAAGAAATGGCCGAAATCCGTAGCCGAAATATTTGATAAAGAGATTCGTAAACTGGAACGGTTGCATCCGCAGTCGCCTGATTATTCGATTCAGACCCAATACGTGCAGACGATTGTCGGTTTGCCATGGGATGAGTGTAGCAAGGATAATTTCAACCTGTCACATGCCGGGCGTGTATTGGATCGGGATCATTATGGGTTGGAAAAGGTGAAGGAACGGATTCTGGAACATCTGGCCGTATTGAAACTGAAGGGTGACATGAAAGCCCCCATCCTCTGTCTGTATGGCCCTCCGGGAGTGGGAAAAACTTCGTTGGGCAAATCCATTGCAGAGGCATTGCATCGGAAATATGTCCGGATGTCGTTGGGAGGTTTGCATGATGAAGCGGAAATTCGGGGGCATCGGCGTACCTATATCGGGGCCATGTGCGGACGTGTCATTCAGGGGTTGCAAAAGGCAGGAACCTCTAATCCGGTGTTTGTGTTGGACGAGATAGATAAAGTGGCAAGCGACTTCAAAGGTGATCCCGCTTCGGCTTTGCTGGAGGTGTTGGACCCGGAACAGAACAATGCGTTCCATGACAATTATTTGGATATTGATTATGACTTGAGCAAGGTGATGTTCATCGCCACGGCCAATAACTTGAATACCATCTCGCAGCCGCTTTTGGACCGCATGGAACTGATAGAGGTGAGCGGGTATATCATGGAGGAAAAGGTGGAGATTGCCATGCGGCATTTGATACCGAAGCAATTGGAGGCACACGGGCTGCCTAAAAAGGCGGTCAAATTCCCGAAAAAGACGCTGCAGGTGATTGTCGAATCCTATACGCGTGAAAGCGGAGTGCGTGAATTGGATAAGAAAATCGCGAAGATTATGCGCAAATTGGCGCGTAAGCTGGCTGCGGGTGAAGAGTTGCCTGTACAGATTTTGCCGGATGATTTGTATGACTATTTAGGCGCGGTTGAATATTCGCGCGATAAATATCAAGGGAACGACTATGCAGGCGTAGTGACAGGATTGGCATGGACGGCTGTCGGCGGTGAAATTTTGTTTGTCGAATCCAGCTTGAGCCGGGGAAAAGGCGGCAAACTGACACTGACAGGAAATCTGGGGGATGTGATGAAAGAATCTGCCATGTTGGCACTCGAATACATTCATGCACATGCAGACCTGTTTGGCATTCCGGAAAGTGTGTTTGAAAATTGGAATGTCCATATCCACGTGCCGGAAGGCGCCATACCGAAAGATGGCCCTAGTGCGGGTGTCACGATGGTTACCTCGTTGGTTTCCTCTTTTACGCAAAGGAAAGTACGCAGCAATTTGGCGATGACGGGCGAAATTACGTTGCGCGGGAAGGTGCTGCCGGTCGGTGGTATCAAAGAAAAAATTCTGGCGGCCAAACGTGCGGGAATCAAAGAGATAATTTTATGCAAGGAGAATAAAAAGGACATCGATGAAATTAAGCCGGAATATCTGAAAGGGCTTTCGTTCCATTATGTGGAAGATATTCAGGAGGTAATCGAATGGGCTCTGTTAAAAGAGAAAGTGGCTAACCCTTTGAACTTGGAGGTTCAGAGGGAAGCCACTAAGTGATTTTTATCGTGCGGAGCATATCATTTCTCAAAACAAGCATCGAAAGCGTGTGCGGAGGGCTGGAAGTCGATGCGTTTCACAAAAGCGCATGATTCGGCTGCTCCCTGTTCGCGTTCCATGCCGCTGTCTTCCCATTCGACGGAGAGAGGCCCGGCATAGCCGATGTCGTTCAGCGCGCGGATAATTTCTTCAAAGCGGATTTTGCCGCGTCCTAAGCTGCGAAAATTCCAATAGCGGCGTGCGTCGCCGAATGTGGAGTGGCCACCGAAGACTCCGATTTCAGTCGGGGTGTCACTCCAATAGACATCTTTCATGTGGACATGATAGATGCGGTCGGCAAACTTGCGGATGAATCCAATGTAGTCGACGCCCTGATAACCTAAATGGCTCGGGTCGTAGTTGAGTCCAAAAGCGGGATGATGCCTTATGGCCTCCAGCGTGCGGCTGGTAGAATAGGTGTCGAATGCGATTTCAGTCGGATGGACTTCGAGTGCGAAACGAACGCCCAATTGCTGGAATTCGTCCATAATTGGGGTAAAACACTGGGCAAACGTTTGGTATCCGTCATCAATCATTTTATCGGAAACTGGTGGAAAGGAATAAAGCCATTGCCAAATCGGGCTGCCGGTGAAACCGTTGACGGTGTCAATGCCGAGCATACGAGCGGCGCGGGCTGCTTGGACAAGGTGTTCGGCGGCGCGTTGGTGAATGCCTTCTTCTTCGCCGTCCCCCCAGATGTAATCAGGAAGAACGCTGCGGTGACGTTCGTCAATGCGGTCGCAAACAGCTTGGCTGATTAAATGGGTAGAAATGCTGAATAGCTTCAATCCATAATCATCAAGCATGTTTTTGATTCCTTGATAGTAGGCAGAGTCGGTTTCGCGGACATCCACGTGGGCGGGTAATCCTAACTCCAATCCGTCGAATCCGAATGATTTTGCTTTTTCGCAAACGGTTTGCAGGGGCAAATCTCCCCATTGCAATGTACATAATGTGACTGGACGTGCCATAGTTTTTCGTGTTTTAATCTGGTTGTTCATTTTGTTTGATTGGTAAATATAAAGATTTTGAGCAAATTTGTGTATGAATATTTTTCTAATTTGAAATATTTACATTTTCTTTGCAGTATCATTCAATTATAATACTAACTAAAATACTTGACTATGGTAAAAAAGATGATTTATGCGCTTGCCTACCTGTCTGTTTTGGGAGGGTGTGAACGAGAAACTTTGCAAGAAGAACCCCACTCTCAGACATCGGTGTTCCCCGTTCAGTTTAATGTACAAATGGAAAAAGAGGTGATGCCTTTCCCTCAAACACGGAGTATCCCTGAAAATACAGTACCCGAGCCAAGCCTGCCGGATGATTCGGGAGGGGATGCGGAATTGAACGAGTTGTGTGCTGCGATTGAATATGTCGTGTATGAAGAGGGTGAGTTTGTCAAACATGAACAGTTTGTCTATGACCCCTATGATTTGGATGCGGATTTCGGGTGCGTTTACGACAGCCTGCCTCGCGGGAACTATACCTTTTATTTTTTGGCCCACAGCTCGAAGACGGCTGATTTGTCGGATGCTGTTTTTTCGTTTGATTCCGTATCCGATACCTTTTATGAAGTTTTGTCGTTGGAAATCGGCGCAGCAGAGGAGGTGAATGAAAGCATTACGTTGCAGCGTGTTGTCAGCCGGATTGAATTCATGGCGACGGATACCGTGCATGACCGTTTGAAACAATTTGACATGTTGGTGGAAGGCCGTTCCGTTCAGTTGAATCTGCTGGATGGAACCGGGATTCGTTCGGATTCACAACAGACCATTTCTCATCTTTTTACGGCGGAAGAAGTGGGTGAAGAAAATAAGATACATGCTTTTTATACGTTTATTCCGCCAGAGCGTGAGACGATTTCCGTCCGTCTTTCTGCAATCGCTAATGACGGGGAATTGTTGCGCGAACGATTGGTCGATGAGATTGTACCGGAAAAGAATAAAATCATTCGTTACAAAGGCCGTTTGTACAATCGTTCGGAATCAGAAGATACGTTTACCGTTAGTATTTATGAAGATGGGGCCTGGGAAGAAATCAAAGAGGAATTGCTCCCGGAATAGTGCGGCAATAGTGCGCGTGTTTTTAAGTAAAAACAACATGTGCCTTTTTGCCTAATCTTTTAAATATGACTATTTTTGTGGCTGAAGAAATATAGCATTTTGAATATGAAAAAAATTAGAGCAGCCATTGTGGGATATGGCAATATCGGAAAATATGTGTTGGAGGCTTTAGAGGCAGCTCCTGATTTTGAAGTGGCTGGTGTTGTCCGCCGTAATCCAAATGATGTTCCGGCTGAATTGAAGAATTATGTTGTTACGGATGATATTACAAAACTCGAAAAGGTAGATGTCGCTATATTGGCGACGCCGACTCGAAGCGTGGAATCGTATGCAAAGCAAATGTTGGCTTTGGGTATCCACACGGTAGATAGTTTTGATATTCATGGAAGTATAGTCGACTTGCGCCGTTCGCTGGATGCTGTGGCAAAAGCTCACCAGACGGTAGCTGTAATCGCTGCCGGTTGGGATCCGGGTAGTGATTCGATGGTGCGTGCCTTATTGCAGGCAATTGTTCCGAAGGGAATCACCTATACCAACTTTGGTCCGGGTATGAGCATGGGACATACGGTTGCCGTGAAAGCCATCGAAGGGGTAAAAGCGGCGTTGTCCATGACGATTCCCTTGGGAACAGGCGTGCATCGTCGGATGGTTTATATCGAAGTAAAGGACGGATATGATTTTGAAAAGGTGGCAGCGGCCATTAAAGCGGATGATTATTTTGCTCACGACGAAACGCATGTCATGCAAGTTGAGTCTGTGGATGAACTGAAGGACATGGGACATGGGGTGAGCCTTGTTCGTAAAGGTGTTTCAGGGAAAACGCAAAATCAATTGATAGAGTTTGACATGAAAATCAATAATCCGGCTCTGACGGCACAGATTTTGGTCTGTGTGGCACGTGCAAGTTTCAAGCAGCAGCCGGGTGCATATACAATGATCGAATTGCCGGTGATTGATATGCTTTATGGTGAAAGAGAAGATTTGATTCGTAAACTGGTCTGAATAAACAAAAGAATGGGGTAATTGATTTTTCGGTTTCCCCTTTCTTTCGTTTGAATAAGAAGAATATGATGTTTGATTTCATTACCTGGACGGCCGATCCGGCTATTTTTACTATTGGCTCACGCGAAATCCGTTGGTACAGTTTGGCGTTTGCCATAGGGTTTGTGATCGGTTACAAAATCGTGGAAAGGATGTGGAAGCGGGAGAATTTGAATCCTGCTTGGATTGATTCTTTGTTGATTTATACGATTTTGGGTACAGTGATTGGCGCTCGTTTGGGGCATTGCCTGTTTTATGCGCCGGGCTATTATCTGGCGAACCCGATTGAGATATTGAAAATTTGGGAAGGGGGACTTGCAAGCCATGGCGGTACATTGGGCATTATTATTGCTGTCTATTTTTACTCGAAGCGGGTGAGTCATCGCAGCATGTTGTGGACATTTGACAAGTTGGTTGTTCCGACAGGTCTGGTTGCAGCTTTAATCCGTCTGGGAAATTTGATGAATCATGAGATTTATGGACATCCTACCGATTTGCCTTGGGGGTTTCGGTTTATTGAGAACTTGCATGCTTGGAAGAGAGGCGCGGACCCCATCTTCTCACTGCCCTCGCATCCGACACAACTTTATGAGGCGGCTTGTTATTTGGTAACGTTCGTGATTTGTATGTGGCTCTATTTTAAGAAAGATGCGTGGAAAAAGGAGGGATTTATTTTTGGCGTGTTTATGATTTGTATATTTGGCGCACGCTTCTTTATCGAATTCTTAAAGAATAATCAGGAAGATTTTGAGGCGAATATGATACTGAATATGGGGCAGTGTTTAAGCATTCCCTTTATTTTGGCAGGAATCTATTTTGTGTGGCGTGCATTGAAAAGGCAAACAGGTAAGATAATTAGTTAATGTCAATAGCAAAAAAGATGTATAGGTTAAAAGCAATAGCAGATGAAGTTTATTATGTCGGCGTGAACGACCGGCAGAAAGTTCTTTTTGAGAATATGTGGCCATTGCCTTACGGCGTATCTTATAATTCTTATTTGATTGTAGACGAGAAAACGGTATTAATAGATACAGTGGATGTTTGTTATTCGGATATATTTTTGAAGAAAATTACGGATGCGCTGAATGGACGTTCATTAGACTATTTGATCGTGAACCACATGGAACCCGATCATGCAGGTAGCATCCGTTTGTTGCGTCAGCAATTCCCGGAGGTACAGATTGTGGGAAATAAGCAGACTTTTGGTATGCTGGAAGGGTATCATGGAATTACAACCGGCTTGTATGAAGTGAAAGAAGGGGATGTCTTGTCGGTGGGGCGGCATCAATTGTCGTTTTATATGGCCCCGATGGTACATTGGCCGGAAGTGATGGTGACGTATGATGCGACGGATAAAATTCTCTTTTCGGCTGATGCTTTTGGCACGTTTGGCACATTGGATGGTGGCGTGATTGATTCGGAAATGAATGTAGAGCATTATTGGGAGGAAATGATTCGATATTACTCCAATATTGTTGGCAAATATGGGAATCCGGTGCAGCGTGCCCTCCAAAAGTTATCGGCTTTGGATATACAAACCATTTGCTCTACTCATGGACCGGTATGGCGTGAACAGATTGCCAAAGCGATTGACATTTATGACCGTTTGAGCCGGTACGAAGGCATGGATGGTGTGGTGATTGTTTATGCGAGCATGTATGGCAACACGGAACAAATGGCGGAAGCGATTGCTTCATCTTTGGCTGCAAACGGTGTAAAAAACGTGGTCATGCACAATGTCAGCAAAACGCCGGCTTCTTACATCCTGAAAGATATATTTAAATATAAAGGGTTGATTATCGGCAGTCCTACCTATTGCAATCGTCTGTTCCCGGAAATCGAATCTTTGTTGGATAAGATTGAAACGCGTGAGGTCAAAGGACGGTTATTTGGCTATTTCGGTTCTTTTACGTGGGCTGGGGCTGCTGTCCGGAATTTGGCTGCTTTCGGAGAAAAGATGAAATGGGAAATCGTAGGATGCCCGGTAGAACAAAAACAGGCGTTGAAAGCAGATAAATATGAAGCCTGTTGGTTGTTGGGAGAAGAAATGGCAAAACAATTGAAAAAGTAAAACTAAAAGTATAAAGATATGAGACTAATTATTGAACCAAATTATGAGCAACTCTCGAAATGGGCTGCCAATTATGTCGCTGTAAAAATTAAGAAAGCAAATCCGACAGCTGAAAAACCGTTTGTATTGGGATTGCCTACGGGTTCTTCTCCGTTGGGAATGTATAAGAACTTGATCGAACTGAATAAGCAAGGAGTTATTTCGTTCAAACATGTCATCACTTTTAATATGGATGAATATGTCGGTTTGCCGAAGGAGCATCCGGAAAGTTATCATTCGTTTATGTGGAATAACTTTTTCAGCCATATTGACATCGACCCGGAGAACGTGCATATCCTAAATGGAAATGCTGAAGATTTGGAAGCAGAATGTGCCTCTTATGAAGCGAAGATGAAAGCCGTAGGCGGTGTGGATCTTTTCTTGGGCGGTATAGGTCCGGACGGGCATATCGCGTTTAATGAGCCGGGCTCTTCTTTGGCGTCGCGTACACGTGTGAAGACATTGACGACGGATACGATTATCGCCAACTCTCGCTTCTTTGACAATGATGTGAACAAAGTTCCCAAGACGGCGGTAACAGTGGGAGTCGGAACGGTGTTGGATGCCAAAGAGGTTTTGATTATGGTAAACGGACATAACAAAGCGCGCGCGTTGCAGCAAGCCGTTGAAGGGGCTGTCAATCAGATGTGGACGATTACCGCATTGCAGCTGCATCCGAAAGGAATCATCGTCGCAGATGAAGCAGCCTGCGCAGAGATGAAGGTCGGAACTTACAATTATTTCAAAGATATCGAGAAGGATCATCTTTGTCCTTGTTCCCTCTTGAAATAATTCTTGATAGACAACATAAAAATCCCGCAGATATTTCCTTGTCTGCGGGATTTTTTATTTTCCTCTGCCGAGAAAAATAATTTTCCTGCCGAGGGAATTTCGATTCCCTGCCGAGAGAAAAATCATTGCTCTCATTCTTTTTTACATGAAGAACATCCGGAGCAGCCGCAACAAGGATGTTTGTCCGTTTGGGAGCGACGGATTATGTTTTTGTAAATGCTCTTCCCGATGTAGAAGAGGGCGTAAAGGCCGATTACACTAATTGCAATTTCTTGCCACATATAGCGTTGGATTTTAATTGATTAATTGAATAAATAATTGTCCGACCTGAAAGACCAGACATGAAACAATCCATGCCAAAAGGCACGTGTAACCAATGACAAAAAGTCCCCACTTCCATGAACCGGATTCGTTGACAATGGCTGAAACCGTTGCGATGCAGGGGAAATAAATCAGCACAAACAACATGAAACTTAGCGCGACAAGCGGCGTGAATACCGGTTCGCCATCCGCATTCCGGTCTTGCCTGAGTTGTTCGGTAAGCGCCTGTTCGTCGTCCGATTCGCCTGTGTATAGAATGCTCAGCGTGCTGACAACGACCTCTTTGGCTGCCATACCGGTCATCAGGCTGACGCTCATTTTCCAATCGAAGCCGAGCGGACTGAGGATAGGCTGAATGGCCTGACCGATTTGCCCGATATAGGAATCCTGCTGGTGCTCGATTGCTTTTT
>CALUTX010000021.1 GCA_944323815.1 uncultured Parabacteroides sp.
AAAGATGTTTTGACAACCTTTCTGAAAAGAACCTCATCGCAACCTAATTCCTTTCGCTCATTGCGGGTCATCCGTATCACTGCACTCTTTACCTTTGGAGGCGGATCGAATACTTTTTCACTCACCGTAAACAAATATTCCACTTGATACCATGCTTGCAATAAAACACTCAAAATACCATACGTTTTACTACCTGGACCCGCAGCCAACCGTTCGGCCACCTCTTTTTGTATCATGCCTGAACAACAAGGAACAGATTCCTTGTAATCCAATACTTTAAAGAAAATTTGACTGGAAATATTATAAGGATAATTACCTATCACACAAAATGGCCCCCTAAACAAACTCTCCAAATGCAACCGTAAGAAATCTTCTGCCAAAATCTTACCTTTCAAAGCAGGAAAGTATTGGTTCAAATAATCTACGGATTCTCTATCCAGTTCCACAACCGTCACATCATACCCTTTTTCCAACAAAAAACGGGTAAGCACTCCTGTTCCCGGTCCTACTTCCAATATGGGCAACGATTTATAATCAGACAACGTATCGGCTATACGCTCTGCAATTTGCAAATCTTTCAAAAAATGTTGTCCTAACGCTTTCTTGGGCTTAACGAATCTCATCCACTTCTCGCGTGTAATATGTTTGTATTTGAATATAATGCTTATCTTTGCAGACGTACAAAAATACAACAAATAATTTAAAAGTTATCACGTTATAATGGAATTTAAAGCGATTACACGCACCCTATTTAAAATATTCCTTCCGCTTATACTCGGCTTCCTGCTGCTTTGGTATCTGTATAGCAAAATGGATTTTAGCGAAATTTGGCGAGTCATCCGTCAGGGTGTACGATATGATATCATACTTTTTTCCCTATTGTTCGGATTGGCAGCAAATATCGTGCGAGGCTTACGCTGGGGGTTGTTGATTCGTTCGCTTGGAGACAAAGTAAAAACCGGCAATGTAATCCATGCCGTATTGGGTAACTATGCGGTCAATCTTGTTTTACCTCGTGTTGGTGAAGTCTGGCGATGCGGCATGATTACCAAATATGATAAGATTCCATTCACCCGTCTGTTGGGAACTTTGGTCATCGACCGAGTAAGTGACACCATCATGGTCGGATTGATTACTCTGTCTATTTTCTTATTCAACTTCTCCTTTTTCCAGAATTTCTTTGCCAAAAACCCCACTTTATTAGAAGGTTTCTATTCGATGTTTCATTCCATCTGGATTTACGCAATCGGTGTTGTTTTGATTGTCGGAATTTGGGTTGCGTTCAAATACATGAACAATTTTAAGTTGGTCAAAAAAATACAATCGTTATTGCACAATGTCTGGGATGGAATGAAAAGCATTTGGCTGTTGAAACAGAAATGGCTCTTTCTATTGCAAACTATATGTATTTGGGGGGGATATTTTCTCTATTTTTACATTACGTTCTATGCTTTTGACTTCACACGCGATTTAGGAATCACTGTCGGTTTGATTGCTTTTACAATGAGTAGCATTGCCGTAGCCATACCTGTTCAAGGAGGAATCGGCCCTTGGCACTTTATGGTAATTGCTACTTTAATGTGTTTCGGTGTCGAAGAAAACGACGCAGCGGCATTTGCATTGGTCGTCCATACCGTACAAACCGTATGGACAGGGCTTACCGGACTGTTTTCCGTAATTGCTTTGCCAATTAGCAACAAAAACAAGTGATAATGATTCATTCTTTTATGCATATTATTATTAACCTCAATTGCCAACGTACGGTTGTCTATTGCCGATTTCATGATTGTCAATTGTCAATTGTCCATTGTCAATTACTTAAAACCCCGTTTTTATGATGGAAATCAAAACACTTTCTCCACAACCTGTCTGGAGATATTTTTACGACCTTACACAAATACCTCGTCCAACCGGACACATGGAGGCCGTTACTCATTTTATGCTTGCTTTCGGCAAAGAACTAAAATTGGAAACACAACAAGACGAAGTAGGAAACGTCTTAATCCGTAAACCCGCCTATCCAGGTATGGAGAACCATAAAACCGTTACCCTGCAAGCTCATTTGGACATGGTTCCGCAAAAAAACGCATCCGTTAAACATGATTTTCTAAAAGACCCGATTAACGCCTACATAGATGGTGATTGGGTAAAAGCTCGCGAAACAACATTAGGAGCAGACAATG
This sequence comes from uncultured Parabacteroides sp., assembly GCA_944323815.1. Lineage (GTDB taxonomy): Bacteria > Bacteroidota > Bacteroidia > Bacteroidales > Tannerellaceae > Parabacteroides. The sequence continues at coordinate 2,184 of CALUTX010000021.1, forward strand.
GAATGGGGGTCGCTTTCGCTATGGCAATTTTGGCTGATAAGACACTGAAACATGGACCAATAGAAGCCCTCTTTACCATCAATGAAGAAGAAGGTATGGACGGAGCCTTCGGCCTGAAACCGAATTGGCTGAAAGGAGAAATACTGTTGAACTGCGATTCGGAAGAGGAAGGCGTCCTTTTTGTAGGATGTGCTGGAGGAGCTGATTTAAATGCTTCCTTACAATTTAAAGAAGACACTTACATACCCGAAGGCGATGTCGCCGTCAAGCTCAGTCTAACCGGATTAAAAGGAGGGCATTCGGGCGTAGATATTCACTTGGGACGGGCCAATGCCAATAAACTGATGTTCCGGTTGCTGAAAGAGGCTGTACGCGATTACGGAGCCCGGCTTTCGTCGGTTGAAGGAGGTTCACTCCGTAATGCCATTCCACGCGAAGCCGTCGCTGTCGTTACAATTCCGGGAGACAATGTGGAAGCGCTTTGGGAACTGGTTTCGGATTATCAGGAAATGTATCGGGAAGAATATAAAAACATAGAAGACCATATTTCGTTGATCGCAGAAATGACCGATATGCCTGTCACCTTAATCCCCGAAGAGATTCAAGACGACTTGATCAACGCTATCGAAGGTTGCCAAAACGGTGTGCTCAGTATGCTTGCCGATTTTCCGGGCACTGTCGAGTCTTCCTCCAACCTTGCAATCGTCAAATCGTCAAACGAATTGATTGAAGTAAAAATATTGGTACGCAGCTCATCGGAAAGCCGGAAAGAGGCTATCTGCTCCAGTTTAGAAAGCATTTTCTCCTTAGCTGGGGCAAAAGTGGAATACGATGAAGGCTACGGAGGATGGCAACCTAATATTGATTCGCCTATATTGAAAATCATGCAGGGAACGTATGAAGACTTGTTCGGAAAAAATCCGGAAGTACGCGTCATGCACGCCGGCCTTGAATGCGGCATTATTCAAGAAAACTATCCGCACATGGATATGATTTCCATCGGTCCGGATTTACAACATCCACATTCGCCCGACGAACGAGTCAGCATCTCCTCGGTTGCCCGAACTTGGAATTTCATTACAACAACATTGGCGCGGCTCTGACACGATTTTTAAAGTGACAAGAAACTGATAGGTAAATAAAAATACCCGGAAGGAAAAAACAATTCTTACCGGGTATTTTATTGTCAAAACCATTCGCATTCAAAATTTCCAACGCAAAAGCGCGTATAAATCCATCTTCTTATTTCCAGTTATCTCTTCCAAATCCGTACCAATTACATCCCGGTCTGTGTAATGCGTATAACCCCATTTGGCTGATAAGGATAGTTGTTTCAACATATCCCAACGAACAGAAACGGCCAAACGGATACCTTTTCCATAAAAAGAGGGCATATTGAAAGCGTACAAGATATTTTTCTCATACGAATAAATACGTGTCTGATAATCATCCGTCTGAAAAAGAGCTGCATAAAGATCTGTTTGAAAGGGAATGGAAAGAGGTTTCCAACTGACTGTCTGCGCGACCATCCAACCTTTGCTTTTTTGTTCCGATTCTTTGTAGAAAATGCCATCTGCCGACGTTCGCATGGAAAAAGCAGGCGTGAGAGCGTAAAGCATTTGCGCACGTAAACGTTGCTGAGAGTAGGGGAGAAGTACTGTTTGCAAATCCTCTTCCTGCTGTTCGTTTTTCTCTTTCTGCTTATATTTATAGCGAACATACAGAGAAACGGACGAACTGGGCACATAATCCATCTGAATCATATATTCCTTTCCACTTGAAGGCGCATCCACCCCATATTTCAACCACGCAAAGCGAAACCAATCGGCATAAGCCGACAGTTTCCAACGGGCAAAAGGTGTCCATTGTAACCCCATATAAACGCCTTGCTCATTTTGTACGACCGAACCTTGTGAAAAAGCATTTCCGTAAAAAGCTTGATACCGTTTGTCATAATAACGTCCTAACAGTAGAAAAGAAAAATAGGAAACTGGTGTCAATTGCAAGGCATTCAAAGAGGCGACAGCTCCGTTCCGGCTGACAGCTGTTTCGCCGTAAAACTTAATGGATTTGTTTTTCAACAAGTAATCCACACCTATATTCCAATTGCTATTACCTCGAAAATAAAACCGATTGTAAGGTTTCAAATCCGGCTGGACAACATGGTTTCCAAATGAATAAAAAAGACCGGTCAAGCCGACACAAAGATTCGGCGTTGCGTATCGAAGATTACCGCCATAGGTTTGCAAGATTACATTCCGCATCTTTTCCCGGTCGCGTTGCAGGCGATGTAGCCCGTCTGTTTTCAAAGAGGTGATAAAAGTGCTATCCAGACTGGCATCCAGTTTGCGACGGGAGTAAAGCAGACTGAAATCGAAATGTTTCCAACTGAATGTAGCAGCCACACCGCGAAAGAAATCATATTCATTAGTTGAAAAGTGACGACGAAACCCATTCCTACGCCGTTCTGCTTGCGAAACAACCGCATTCCGGCTGGGTGAAAAATCGTGACTGATAACCAATCCCTGCCCAAAAGAAACTTTATAATCACCTACTGCCAGACTTTTCAACCACTTATTCACATCTTTCAAAAAAAGATGCGCCGAATAGTAATCATATCCTTTATGATGTGCATTCCAAAACGGCTCACCGGCATCTTTCTCCGCCACCAATCCTAACTGAATCCGTTCGTCGAAATTGTATGAATAACGAATGGAATGATAGAAAGGTTCTCCCAAATATTTCCGATTCGGATATTGCTGCAAAACACTATCTGGATATGAACCATATCCCTTCTTTTGTTGAAAACATCTATCATATCTGATTTGCAGGTTATTGGAACCTTGTTTCAACAGATTCTTAACTGTAATCGGTCGCTTATCAACTCCTTTTTCACCGATATAGACAAAAGGAAGAAGCAAGGAAATGGTTTCGAAGTCGAACGAGTCAATGTTTTTCAACTCATAGAGCGTCAGCATTCGGCCGTAACGTTTCCGGTGTTCCAACAGGTTTTGTATCTGCAAATCAGACAGAAAAGGAAGTTGACGGAGCTGTTCGGCTGTCACTTCATTCAGTTCAAAAGGATGTTCCGCACGGTAGGAGAGGTCGGCGTAAAGTGATTCAATCTGCTCTTCGTCTTCGGTTTCGAGCGCCATTTCTTCTACATATTCTACCCATTTATCAACCGAAACTACTTGCTGACTATTAGCCTTATAACCGTTTATAAACAGGATTATTGACAAACTTATAAACATTTGTTTCATAGCCGATTTTCTTTTTAAAATGAATAACTCAAACCGCATCCGGAACTGATGCCCAAAACCGGATGGTAAGAAGCCACTACATCAAGTGTAAATTTAGAAAAGCTGTATCCCATGCCCAATGCAGGCAACAAAGGTGTCGTTTGAATGCCAGCCCGCAACCGAAAACCTTCAAACGGCATATATTCCATACCGACATTTCCACCCAAAACATCTGCCTTATTGGTTTCCAATGTACCAACAATCAACAAGCTGTTGATTATCTGCCATTGAAAACCTATTTGCACAGCATAGACACTAAACTCCTTAGTATCAATCGTTGACTTTTCAATACAAAAAGAAGGAAAATCCATAATTAACACGCCCATCAATAATTTGTCAATGGGAGAAAAGAGAAAACCTACATCCGTAGACAGCCGCATCGGAACCTCTTCGCACAATTCCGTTTGCAACAGGCTATATTGCACACTTACGCCCAGCCACCAACGTTCGTTCAAGCGTTTTCCGGCCGCCAAGCGAAATTGAGTCTGCTGATAGGCATCGTAACCAAAAGAAGCGATATCAACAGCAAAGGGTAACCAATCATTCGGGTAAACCAACCCGGCACTCACCGTCCCCAACTCTTTCAAACCATATCGGTTAAAATAATCAATGCTAAGGATTCTGTTTTCATGGAAAGCCGTTAAAGCGGGATTGAATAAAACAGACTGCGTGACCCCATTTCCTCCCATTCCCATGCTCCGGATACCGGGCAGACGGAAGTTATCAACAGCCGATAAACAAAAAGGAACAATCCATAAGACAAGACAGATGCGAAACACTTTCATAGTTGACAGTTTTAGTTATTAATCTCTGCAAATATAACCCTTTTCTTAATTTTCTTTATGTCCCGATACAAAAATCAAGATTTTTATGTACGTTTGCGACTGATGGCAAGGAAAATAGGACATACGATTCTCATAAGCATATTGTTTCTGCTGGGTATCGGCGAAGTACACGGGCAAAAACTAAAAATCAACACGTTGCCCGAAGGCATTTACAATGCATACGTGGATGGAAGAGACACAATTGCCATTGTCCATCTCCGCGAGGTATTTGTTTTTCCACAGGTCAAGTTCAAGAACAAACGGGAACAAGCGCGATATAACAAACTGGTCCGCGACGTGAAGCGCACGCTTCCTTACGCCAAAATGGTGTATGAAACCCTTATCGAAACGTATGAATACATGGAGACACTGCCCGACGACAAAGCCCGGCAGGCGCATCTGAAACGCATGGAAAAAGATCTCTTTAGAGAATATAAACCGGAACTCAAGAAACTGACCTTCTCACAAGGCAAACTGCTTATCAAACTGATTGACAGGGAATGTAACCAATCGAGCTACAACCTGTTGAAAGCCTATTTAGGAACGTTCCGGGCAGGATTCTGGAATCTGTTCGCGGGCATGTTCGGCGCCAGCCTGAAGACCGAATATGATCCGCATGGGAAAGATGCCATGACGGAACGGGTTGTCATCTTGGTGGAAAACGGGTTAATCTGAAAGCTGTTTAAAGAAATTCCAAATCACAATGCCGGTCGTGACGGACACATTCAAGGAATGTTTGGTGCCATACTGCGGTATCTCGATGCACATATCACAATTATCAACAACCCGCTGTTGAACGCCTTTGACCTCATTTCCCATGATAACCGCATACTTCTTTTGCCTGTCTAACTGTAACTTATCCAGCATCACACTTCCTTCCGCCTGTTCGACGGCACAAACCGTGTATCCCTGTTCCTTCAAACTATTAACAGCCTCCATCGTATCTTCAAAATATTTCCAATCGACTGTATCTTCCGCCCCCAACGCGGTTTTATGAATCTCGGCATGGGGCGGACAGGCCGTTATACCACACAGATAAATGCCTTCTACCCGAAAAGCATCGGACGTGCGGAAGACGGAACCCACATTGTTCAAGCTCCTTACATGGTCGAGGACGACCACCAACGGGATTTTCCGGCTCGCCTTGAATGCCTCCGGCGTCAAACGGTTCAATTCGGTTATTTTCAGTTTACGCATCGTTTCTTTCTTTTCTTTGCCGGCAAAAGTAGTGAATTAATGTGGATAGGAGGTTGAAAAACGATTGATAAGTCATGGAAACAGAATGAAAAATAAAGCTTGACCCATTCAAATAAATCTATATACAGCCCCTTTTCTTTTCATGCAAACAAAACCTGAGATTTCTTTACGACGGAGTATCAACACGCCTTATGCACGTTTAAACCGTCTTCCCTCCCGACTAAGTTTTTCACACGGATAGTTTTCAACCAAAACTAATAATATTTCTAACCCAAAGAAAAACAAGCCGTAAAACGGAAAAAACAGGTTTATATCCATTTGAAAACCATTCCGCACTGTTTGATAACCAAACAAACAAATCTTGTAACAGAAATGTATTAACTATTTCAACGGGCTATTATCATCATCTTTTTTCTATTCAAAAAGAAAGAAAATCAAATAAAAAATGGATGGTGGAAAACGTTCTGTCGATGGAAAGAGTTAGTTTGCTTCGTTGCCAACTAAAGTATAAGTAATCGGAATATCTTTTATGTCGGCTCCCATCCTATTCTTTAATCAGCAGCGTTGATTGTAAAAACGGCGTTGTTGATTTTGTAATCAGCGACGCTGTTTTTAAAAACAGTGACGCTGATTAAAGAATAGGTGCAAGGATGGATAGGTTTATCTGCCATGGACTGAATGAATTGCAGATAGGAAGCAAACAAAGTATGCGCGTACAAAAGAAAGAACCGTGTATGAAAGATGATTTTTTTTAGAGAGAGGACACCAAAAATCGCAGATTTTTATCTAAGTTTGCGAGCAATCAACGTTACATTAATTACAAACAGACATGGTTACTCAATCAGCAGGATTCATAGATAGAGCTGTCCCGGCCGGAACGAACCTACGGGAAGAAATCAATAGGATGAAGAAAGAAAAAAATGCTGTCATCTTGGCGCATTATTATCAAACGGGCGACATACAAGACATCGCCGATTTTGTGGGCGACAGTCTGGCGTTGGCGCAACAGGCAGCCAAGACAACGGCCGACATCATCGTCTTTTGTGGTGTTCATTTCATGGGCGAAACGGCGAAAGTGTTGTGTCCCGATAAGAAGGTGCTGGTACCCGATTTGAATGCCGGTTGTTCGCTGGCAGACAGTTGTCCGGCGCCCGCGTTTGAGTCGTTCATCAAGCAGCATCCCGGACACGTGGTGATTTCCTACGTCAACACGTCGGCAGCGGTGAAAGCACTGACCGACGTGGTGGTGACCTCGACCAATGCGCGTCAGATTGTGGAAAGTTTTCCGCCTGAGACGAAGATCATCTTCGGTCCGGACCGTAACTTAGGAAATTACATTAACAGCGTCACGGGGCGTAAAATGGTCTTGTGGGACGGCGCGTGCCATGTGCATGAACAGTTCTCGCTGGAAAAAATCCTCGCCTTGAAGGCGCAATATCCCGATGCAGAGGTCATCACGCATCCCGAATGTAAACAACCGGTTGTTGAAATCTCAGATTTCGTCGGTTCGACAGCTGCGCTCTTGAAATATACGGTCAAGTCCGCCAAAAGCCAGTTCATCGTCGCTACCGAAAGCGGCGTCATCCACGAGATGCGCAAGCAAAGCCCCGACAAAACGTTTATTCCCGCACCGCCTGCCGACAGCACCTGCGCCTGCAACGAATGCAACTTCATGCGCCTGAACACGATGGAGAAACTCTACAACTGCCTGAAATATGAACTCCCCAAAATCTTTGTGGATGCCGACGTCCAAGAAAAAGCACTCAAACCGATTAAAAAGATGTTGGAGATCTCGGAGAGGTTGGGGATGTAGTAAGCGGGGTTACGTATGAAATGTATGATGTATGCTGTTTAATTCGGTTGAGTTTTTAGTTTTTCTTCCGTTAGTCTTCTTTTTCTATTGGTTTGTGTTCAATAGAAATTTGAAGTTGCAGAATTTGTTTATTGTTGTCGTCAGCTATTTGTTTTATGGTTGGTGGGACATTCGTTTTTTGTTATTGATAGCTTTTACCTCTCTTTGCAGTTGGTTGAGTGGTATTTGGATAGAGAAAATCAGAAGTAAAACAGGGGATGAAGGAGTAACAAAACGAAAATGCCAATGGGTTGCAGGTGGTAATATTGTTTTGAATCTGGCAATATTGGGATTTTTTAAATATTATAATTTCTTTGTAGATAGTTTTGTATATGTTTTTTCATCAATCGGAATAACGTTACATGTTTCAACTTTATCTATCATTCTTCCTGTAGGTATTAGTTTTTATACATTCCAAGCGTTAAGTTATACGATTGATGTTTACAAGAGAAAACTTGAACCGACACAAGATATAATTGCTTTTTTTGCTTTTGTCAGTTTTTTCCCTCAGCTGGTAGCGGGTCCCATAGAACGGGCAACGAATCTTTTGACACAGTTTTATAAGCCTCGTTCTGTGGAATATAATGAAATGGTGGATGGTGTCAGACAGATGCTGTGGGGATTTTTCAAGAAGATAGTCATTGCTGATAATTGTGCGGTTGCTGTCAATGACATCTTTGGTAATTATGAGAATTATCCAGCAAGTGCATTGGTAATGGGAGCAGTTCTGTTTGCTTTTCAGATTTACGGTGATTTTTCTGGCTATTCAGACATTGCAATAGGAACGGCCAAATTGTTTGGAATATGTTTGATGCAGAACTTTAGATACCCTTATTTTTCGTTGAATGTGATAGACTTTTGGCGCAGATGGCATATTTCTTTGAATACGTGGTTTGTCGATTATGTCTATATCCCTTTAGGAGGAAGTAGGAAAGGAACGGTTGTTTATGTTCGAAATATATTTATCGTTTTTTTATTGAGCGGATTGTGGCATGGTGCGAATTGGACATTTGTAATGTGGGGATTGTACCATGGGATATTGATGGTAAGTTTATTCCTGATGAAAAAATATTGTAGTTACTATCCATCTTTTCATTCATCAGTTTCCATACCGGTGACATTTGTATTTGTTGTCTTGGGTTGGATTTTTTTCAGGGCGGAAACATTGCCGATGGCTGTTGATTATCTGTCTGATTTGTGTTCCGTATCCTTGTTCAGCATTCCGAAGATAAGCGGTATCAATAATGTCTATGCTTTGGTTTCTATGTTTTTCATTGTTTTCATGTTGCTGGTGGAATGGCTAAATAGGGATAAGTTGTTTGGATTGGATTTGAAGAATGTGAAGAAAACATATATTCGATATGGTTTATATGGCATGATATTGTTTAGTATCTATTTCTTTGGTAATAATTCTTCTGATTTTATTTACTTTCAATTTTAACGGGGATGAATTTGACGAGGATACATAAAAGAAATATTGTGGTTTTTATTTTGTTTATTTGCGTGTTTTTGGGAGCATTGAATGGTATCACTCCATTTATATATAGAGCTTTGCCGAATGATTATGTGCGAACTCGTTTGATATGGAATACTATACGTGATTCTTCTTTCACTCCCGAAATTGTTGTTTTTGGAAATAGCAGGGGAATGAGCAGTGTAAATGGCCACAAATTGCAAGATGGATTGGATGGAAATCCGCTTGTTTTTAGTTTTACTTCAACAAGTCAAGATTTGAGTGAAAGTATGTTGTATTATACCTCTTTGCCTTCTTCCGTTAAGTGCGTCATTCAATGTGTGGATATTGACCAATTGTCTACTCCGATAGATATTCACACGCCCAATCGTGTGGCATTGCATATGTATGGATATGAAATGGATGAACAGACTAAAGAGCTGTTGCCTTCTTTATATACAAAGATGGATTATTCGGATATTATTTATAACTACGAGGCTCGGAATAGTTTGTTCATGGGGATGGCTACTGTCATACGTAATTTACTGGATGATGACGTGGTGGTTGGTGTTATAGAAACCGAGCTTTACTATCCGAGTACAGTTACGTCTGATAGAAATGAAGTTCTTTATCAACATGATTTGGAGGAACAAAACAAAGAAAAGAAATTAGCATCTTTTCAAATCAGGCAGGAATGGAAAACGTTGGTATCAAATGCTTATCAAATTTTGAAGTCGAAAGGAATCCAATATTATTGGGTGCTTATGCCCTATAATCCAGATGTAAAATCAATGACAGATGCAGATAAACAGTATGCCAAGCAGCTTGTATTGAAAGAATTTTCATATTTCCCTATTATAGATTGTGTAGACCTGCTCGATGCATCTGATTTTTATGATGCGATTCATCCGAACCGGAAAGGGGCTGAAAAGCTGACAGAATGTCTTTTGCAGCAGTTGTGATTCTCATTTACGCGCGTAAATCGCTTTTGCAGACGTGTAAACCTCAATTTACACGCGTAAATTGTGTCCGCGGACGTGTAACCTTCAATTTACGCGCGTAAATTACATCCGCAGGCGTGCAGAATCCAATTTACGCCGGTAAATCGCATCCGCAGAAATGTAAATGCGAATTTACGCGCGTAAAAAGGGTTGTTTTGGTTATGCTTTGCGGGGTTTATAAAGGCAAGGCTTTTCGATGTATTTCCATGAAAGGTTTCCCAAGTATGTACAGATAATAGTCGTTAGCGCTAAGGTTAAAATCAGGCTGTATTTGTCCAATCCAAAGTGAATGAATGTTTGGATGATGGGAAAATGAAGCAGGAAGATGCCGTATGAGAAGTTACCCATCTTGTTGAAAAAGTGCAGCCATTTGAAACTGTAAGCAACGGAGATGATAATCGAAGCCAATGCGATGGGTTCAAATACTTGTAAAGGCGTGACGTCCCTGAAAATGAAAAGCAAAATGCTTATAGGAAATATATATTTCATGTATTTGCGGAAGAGTGAAAAGTATTGCAAAATGATGATGCCGGAGCAGAAATACATCATTTGCCCGGGAAATTGCCGTTTCATAAAGTCGTAAAATGCGTTATGCGTTGTGTCGGCCAGATAATTGCATGTGGTAGAGTAGATGAAAGAGAGTATATAAATCAGAAACAAACAGGCGAACTTATTGTATTTCTTCAGCAGCCAATAAATAATGGGGACGGTCATATATAACATCAATTCAACTTTGATAGTCCAGAGCGACCCGTTCATCGCTTGCATGGGATTATTTTCGAACACACCCGGAAGGTCGGGACAAAGAAAGTTTAATGTAAGCAAGTTGGAAAGTAAATATTGGTAGGACTTTGCTGATGTCAGAAATTCTGAGACAGGTAAGGAAGTCAAACATATTCCTAACAGAAAACAAAGTCCGATGACCAGTGCGTAAGCCGGCATGATGCGTTGAATACGTTTGCGGAAGAAAACATAAATATCCGGAGACCGCAGGAAACTGAACATGACTAAGAAACCGCTGATGATAAAAAAACCTTTTACACGGAAGCCACCACTTACAATCCAAAAAGGGTCTGTATCTGTCAATGTACTGAAATGGTTGAACATGACGGAATAGGCTAAAAAGAAGCGGATGAAATCGAAATTGTTGGCTTCTTTTACTTGTGTTATCAGATTGGAATCTAAGAATGTTTTTGGAGGTAATTCCATTTGTTATTTGATGACAGCTATTTTCGTAACAACGCTTTCTTTTGAGTCTTCTGTGGCGGAAAGCACAAGATAAATACCTGAAGCGACACGGGAACCACTTCTATTTTGACAGTTCCAGACGACTTGTCCACCTAAGGATTTGGTTTGATAAATGATGTTTCCGCTTAAATCGGTTATTTTTACAATCGAGTTGTCCATCAGTCCGGTAATGGTGACTTTATCTTTGTATTCTGGCCGTACAGGATTGGGATAAGCATATACGTTGGAATAATTGCTTTGAGCTGCTGCTGCTTCTCCTTTATAGGAAACAAGTCCTTTGTCCGTACCGATAAATACTTCTCCTTTGTCGTCAATATTAATATCATAAATATTATCTGATAGGAGAGGACTGTTGGATGTGTTGAACTGATGAACAATTTCTTGGTTGTTTTCACTGAGAACATAGACACCGTTTCCGTTTGTGCCAATCCATTTTCGATTTCCGGCATCGACTTTAATAGTGGTTATCATGACATTATCCAAAAAATAGTAGAGAGATTCGTCTTCATCAGTCATAATGATTCGCGTGCAACGAGTAGAGGCGTAATTTTCTGAAGCAGCTTGTTGCGGATTAGTAATATAAACAACTCCTTTGTTCGTACCGAGCCAAATATATCCGTTTTTGTCTTCTGCCATGCAAGTAAAATTACTGGGGGCAAAATTATTTCCTTCTGTATCTGTAAAACTATTAAAAGAATAAGAAGTAGCTTCATCTAATGAACTGCTGTTTGCAATAACCGTTATACAGGCTTGGTCGGTTGGACGGGGAACATTAATCCATTTGTCGTTATTACGTGTGACAAGAATATCATTGACTGTATATTTATTGTTGAGAGAACTGATGGATAGACTGTGCCACTGTCCTTCTTTATCCAATATTTTGATGGCATTGTTTACTTCAGAGTTTGTCATCCAAAGGTTACCGTCATTGTCAAAAGTTACTCCATCCATGTAGCAGTAATAATTACTTAGATTTCCAGCATTTTCTAAGGGACTATTTCTTGCATTGTAATAAATAGTAGGGACTCCATCTCTAAATTCAAAAATACCATCTCCAAAAGAAGAGGTGTAGATAATTTCTTCTCCCGTATCGTTGGTTGATATAACGATGTCTGTATAATCACGGGGTGATATGTTAAGTGTACTTTGTACATCTGTTGATGTGATGGTTTGCCATTGGTTATAGTCGTAAATCATGATAGCTCCCCTTAAACCAATACGTCGTCCAGTAACTACATTTTTTCCTCCGGGAATCACATATACTTTACTATTTTGGCAGACAATGTCGAATGCACTGTTTGTATAAGGACCATCTATGGTAATGGCTTCGTTTACGGCTTCAAATTGGTTGGTTCCGGTTTTTCTTATGGAACGCAAACCATTGGTTCCTTCTGCAATCCAATATTGGTCGGTTTGGTAGGTACTGATGTCTTCTATGCTCAGATTGTTTATTTGGTCGAAAGTCTGTGTATCGGTAAAAATATAGATTTGTGAAGAGGCTATACAAGCGAGTTTATCACCAATTATTTTTATATTGTTCATTTGGGAGTTGCGGATTAAGGAGACAATTTGGTTGTTGGATTCATAATAAACACCATTATTATTTTTCATATAAAATAGTTGATTATTAAAAGAAACAATTTTATCAATGGAACTTTCTGTTGGATAATCAGAAATAACGTAATCGTTCCAATTTGTTCTATCTAATAGATTATCGTCCAAAGAGGCAAAAAGAACATTAGGAGTATCTGTGGTAGAAATATAGATATGGTCATTGAGAATGGCACATGATGTAACATTCAGTGATAAATTATATGTATTAGTAATTTCTTTTTTGTCCATATTGACAACCATGACTCCGAATTCGGTAGACAAATAAGCATACTCGTTATAGAGCATGACTGCATTGACTGTTTTGTTTCTGATGGATGTACTGTTGTATAAGTAAGGGAGGTTTGTGACAGAATTTCTTTCCAAAATGTCAATGTTACTATTGGTATATACAATCAATAGAGATTGTGTTTGCTTGTTATAAGAAATGAATTGAATATCCGTGTCGTTCAATCCATTTCCTTTATAATATTGTTTAATGCTGTTATCTTCTTTTCCATAGCTGTATAAAGAACCTTCTGCTATGACAAATACTTGATCAGCAGATTCTTCTACCCATTCTGTATTGTAATAAGAAAGATATGTTTTCCAATCAATTGTATTATCATCTGCTACTAAGATAGAAATTGGAAGCAGGAAGAATAAGATTGTAATCCATATATTTCTCATATCTTGTTTTTTAGAAAATGTTGTTTGACAGAAAAGTTGTAAGTTTCTTAACAGCTTGGGCACGATGGCTGATTTGGTTTTTAATGTCATTACCCATTTCAGCGAATGTTTGCGAATAATTATCAGGAACAAACAATGGATCATAACCAAAACCGCTTCCTCCTCGTTTTTCGCGAGTGATGGTTCCGTTGATAATACCTTCAAACAGATATTCTTTACCGTTCAAAATAAGAGCAATTACGGTACGGAAACGCGCTTTTCGATTGTCCTTATCTTGCAATTCTTGAAGCAATTTATTCATATTAGCTTCCGAATCATGACCCGGACCGGCATAACGGGCAGAGAATACACCGGGAGCATTATGTAATACTTCTACCTCTAATCCCGTATCGTCGGCAAAACAATCTAAACCAAAATGTTCTTTGATATAACGAGCTTTTTGCAAGGCATTACCTTCCAGCGTATCGGCTGTTTCGGGTATGTCATCGTGACAATTAATCTCAGCTAAACTGACGATTTCAGTCAGTCCGTTCATTATTTTCTTGATTTCATCTAATTTGTGTTGGTTATTTGTTGCAAATACGAGTTTCATTTTTCCTGTTCTAAATAAATTGTCTATAAGGATAAACGAAAAGAAGCTCTTTAAATTGTTTGCAAGACTATTTTATGTCTTAATCTGGTCAAACCCTTCTCCGTATACGCCTCGTACATTGGCTTGTGAAATGAAGGCTTGGTTGTCTATCTGTTTAACCAAACGGAATATGGCGTTTGATTCTGTCTTGCGGGCCAACAAGACAACCACTTTGACAGGTTTGCGTGAATAACCGCCAGTGCCGTCAAGTATAGTACAACTGCGGTCTAAATCTTTGATGATACGTTGGGCTATTTCATCATATTTTTGTGAGAAAATCAGGAATTGGACGGATTGACGGTTTCCGTTCAACACCATGTCAAGCACATAATTACTGATGAACATTTCAACAAAACCAAATACAATCTTTTCTACATCATGGAATAAAAAGAAAGAGGAACCGATGATGAAGAAATCGCAAAACAGCATGGCGCGGCCAATCGAAATGTTCTTGTATTTGTTTATGACAGCTCCAATGATATCTGTTCCGCCTGTGCTGCCATTTCCAGAAAAGACAAGTCCCAATCCGGATCCACAAAGGAATGCTCCGATGATGATTGACATAAACGGTTCGTTGGGCAAGAGAGGTTGCCCTTTCAAAAACCATTCAAAGAAAGACAAGGAAGCAGATAGAGAGAGAACTCCGAAAATAGTTTTGATGAGGAATTTGAAACCTAATAGCTTCAATGCTACCAAAAGCAGTATAACATTGATGATAAAATAGGAAACAGAAACAGGTATCAGCTCATTGGAGGCAAAAAATATCAATGCGCAGATACCCGAAACGCCGCCTGTAACGATTTCATTGGAAAGGATGAAAGCGTTGAATCCGAATCCGTACAAGAGCGTACCTAACAGAATCATCAGGTAATCTTGTACGGCGAAGTATATTTTATTGTTTACAAGTTTCATTGTAAAATCAGATGACAATGTTTACAATTTTCCCCGGAACAACAATAATTTTCTTCGGAGTTTTGTCTTCTATCCACTTAGCTGAATTTTCGTGAGCAAGTGCTGCCTTTTCAATTTCCTCGCGCGACAAATCTGCCGGGAGTTCCAGACTGAAGCGTGTTTTCCCATTGAAAGAAATTGCATACGTTTTTGTGTTTTCTTTCAGATAAGCTTCATTCCACTTTGGCCATTGTGCGTCACATATCGTAGTGTCGTGTCCACAAACATGCCACAATTCTTCGGCAATATGCGGAGCAAACGGAGCTAGCAGGATAATCAACTGTTCCAAAATGGCCTGTTTGTTACATTTCAAACTGCTCAATTCATTTACGCAAATCATGAAAGCACTGATAGAGGTATTGTATGAAAAATGTTCAATGTCATACGTAACCTTCTTAATCAGTTTGTGCAATGATTTTAATTCGTCCGCTGTCGGTTCGGCATCGGTTACTTGTAAAGTGTCTGTATTGCCAAAGAACAGGCTCCATAACTTCTTCAAGAAACGGTGTACACCGTCAATACCATTCGTATCCCAAGGTTTGGATTGTTCCAACGGGCCTAAAAACATCTCATACAGACGAAGCGTGTCGGCACCATATTTTTCAACAATCATATCTGGATTGACTACGTTGAACATGGATTTCGACATCTTCTCAACTGCCCATCCGCAGGTATATTTGCCATCTTCCAATTCAAACTCGGCATCTTGATATTCCGGTCGCCAGTTTCGGAAGGCTTCAATATCCAGCACATCGTTTGAAACTATGTTTACATCGACATGAATAGGAGTTACTTCATATTTGTCTTTCAGATTCAAGGAAACAAATTTGTTTGTTCCGTTGATTCGATAGACAAAATTGGAACGCCCTTGAATCATTCCTTGATTAATCAACTTTTTGAACGGTTCTTCTTCGCAGACCAATCCCAAATCAAATAGGAATTTGTTCCAGAAACGGCTATAAATCAAGTGTCCTGTTGCATGTTCCGTTCCGCCGATATATAAATCTACATTCCGCCAATATGCATCAATGTCTTTGTTGACCAATGCTTCATCGTTGTGCGGATCCATGTAACGCAGATAGTAAGCCGAAGAACCGGCAAATCCCGGCATTGTGCAAAGCTCCAACGAAAAAATAGTTTGATTGTCAATTCGCGAAGTTTCGACAACCTCTTGTTTAGCCGTATCCCATGCCCATTGAATTGCATGTCCCAATGGTGGCTCACCGGTTTCAGTGGGCAGGAACTTATCTACTTCAGGTAATTGCAACGGCAGTTTGTCTACCGGAAGCATTTGCGGCATACCGTCGGCATCATAATAAACGGGGAACGGTTCGCCCCAATACCGTTGCCGGCTGAAGATGGCATCACGAAGTCGGTAATTGACTTTGACACGTCCCAACTTATGTTCAGCTACATATTTCTTGGTTGCAGCAATTGCCTCTTTCACAGTTAAACCATTCAACGACAAATCACAATAAGGAGTCGCGTCCAGTCTGGGCGAGTTGCAAACGATACCTTCTTTGGCATCAAAACTCTCTTCACTGACGTCGCAACCTTCAATCAATGGAATAATCGGCAAATTGAAGTGTTTGGCAAACGCATAGTCGCGACTGTCGTGTGCCGGTACAGCCATGATAGCACCTGTTCCATAACCAGCCAATACATAATCACTAATCCAAATAGGTACGGCA
This sequence comes from uncultured Parabacteroides sp., assembly GCA_944323815.1. Classification (GTDB taxonomy): domain Bacteria; phylum Bacteroidota; class Bacteroidia; order Bacteroidales; family Tannerellaceae; genus Parabacteroides. Next base: position 18,614 of record CALUTX010000021.1, read on the forward strand.
TCGCCTGTAAACGGATTGATAGCATACGAACCACTGAACACACCTGTAACGGAACGGTCTGAAATACGTTCGCGTTCCGTGCGCTTTTTTGTGCGGTCTAAATAGGTATCGACAGCTTCTTTTTGTTCGGGAGTTGTTACCTGTGCAACCAATTCACTTTCCGGAGCCAGTACCATGAACGTGACACCAAACATCGTATCTGCGCGGGTCGTGAAGATGGTAAATTCCAAATCGCTGTCTTTAACCTTGAAGCGTACTTCTGTTCCTTCGCTGCGCCCAATCCAGTTTCGTTGCGTCTCTTTCAGGGAATCTGTCCAATCAATGGTTTCCAGCCCGTCTAACAGCCGTTGTGCGTATGCTGATACACGCAGACACCATTGGCGCATCACCTTTTGTTCTACCGGATAACCGCCCCGTTCCGATACACCGTTGACCACTTCGTCGTTGGCTAACACCGTTCCCAGCGCTGCACACCAGTTTACCATCGTCTCACCGCGATAGGCGATACGATAGTTCATCAAGATTTCTTCTTTTTCCTTTTTACTCTTTGCTTTCCATTCATCGGCGGTAAAGCAAAGTTCTTCGCTGCAAGCAACGTTCAGTTTGTCTGTTCCGCTCTGTTCGAAAGCGGTAACCAGCTCTTCAATCGGACGTGCCTGTTGCAAATCGTTGCAATAATA
>CALUTX010000022.1 GCA_944323815.1 uncultured Parabacteroides sp.
CTCTACCAACTCAGGCGTGATGCGTTTTGCCCCATTTTCAGGTAAGAGTAAAACCAGCTTGTCAAGTTCTTTGCTTAATCGGCTCAAATTGTTTCCCAAAAAATCGGCAAGCATTTGGGCGGCTTTCCCGTCAACCCCGATTGAACGCTGTTGCATCAACGACGTGATGAATGCGGGCATTTTGTAGTCCGGAATCTTTTTCGATTCAAACAATACGCCAACCTTGTCCGTCGCTGTTGCCAACGATTTACGCCGGTCTAACGTCTTGTATTTATAATTGAGAACCAACACGGTGGACATCAGCGGCTTTTTGACGTAACTGGCCAACACCTCAATATCACGTACTAATTGCGCTTCCCGGACAACAATCAACTGATATTTGGACATCATCGGGAACCGGCGTGCCGCATTGATAATTGTCACCGCATCAATGTCTGCTCCATAAAGCATAACCTGATTAAAATCCCGCTCCGATTCATCTAACACGTTTTCAAGCAGTAAATCCGTTATCTGGTCTATGAAAAAGGGTTCATCGCCCATTAGCACATAAACCGGCGCAAACTTTTTTGATCGAATGTCTTGACAGATTCCCTCGTAAGTTGATTCATTTTTTGCCATAAACAAATGCGAATTTCATTACCAACTAAAACGTATGTGTCGAATGGTTTTCTTCCCCTCTATGATTTGCCGGAGCGCCTCTACGCCTAACATGACATGTTCGGCAGCAAATTTTCTTGTTACTTCTCGGTCGCTGGCTTCGGTTTTCACCCCTTCTTCTTCCATCGGCTTGTCGGAAACCATCAACAGCGCACCTGTCGGAATCCGATTGGCAAAACCTGCCGTAAACAAGGTGGCCGTTTCCATATCGATTCCCGTAGCATGTGTACGGACAAGATATTGTTTAAACTCCGTATCATACTCCCAAACGCGGCGGTTTGTCGTATAAATCGTCCCGGTCCAATAATCTTTCCCATGATCCCGAATGGCGGAAGAAATCGCCCGCATCATCGAAAATGCAGGTAACGAGGGGACTTCGGCCGGCAAATATTCGTTGGATGTCCCTTCTCCTCGAATGGCAGCGATCGGCATCACATAATCCCCAATATGAATCGTACTTTTCAGGCCTCCGCATTTTCCCAAAAACAAAACGGCAACCGGTTGAATAGCCGACAACAAATCCATAATCGTCGCAGCATTCGCACTTCCCATCCCGAAATTAATCATCGTAATGCCGGCAGCCGAAGCGTTCGGCATCGTATTCTTCAGTCCCAAAATGGGCACCTCAAAATGAGAGGCAAACAACTCTACATATTTCGTGAAATTGGTAAGCAGCACATATTTATCAAATTCTTCCAATTTCCGATCCGTATAACGAGGCAACCAGTTCTCAACGATTTCTTGTTTTGTTTTCATAAATTACTACCTTTGATGGACAGTTTTATCCAATTAGCAAACAAATATACGATATGTTCACATTAAACTTGCCCAAATTCACCCCTAAATTAATAGAAAAAAACGGGAAACGCCTGATTTGGGATCCTGTACGGCAAAAATTTGTTGCTTTCACGCCGGAAGAATGGGTCCGGCAAAATTTTGTCCATTTTCTGCTTACTTGCAAGGATTACCCGCAAGCTCTTTTGAACAATGAAGTTTTAATCAAGTTGAACGGGACGACCAAACGTTGCGATACCGTTGTTTACAATCGTTTCTTGGAACCGCTTCTCATTGTGGAATACAAAGCGCCTCACGTTTCCATCACAAACAACGTCTTCGCCCAAATTGCCCGCTACAACATGGTTTTGCATGTCAAATACCTCATCGTCAGCAATGGCCTTCAACACTATTGCTGCCAAATGGATTATGAATGCCAAACCTATCATTTTTTGGAAAATATCCCGACATACAACGAACTGTCGTTATAATCGGTAAAAAGGAAGGAATAGGTAAACACATTCCCTTTATCACATCATTTTCATTTCATAAAGTAACGATCACCCGCTCACTGTAAAGACGCAACGAGTCCGCTTGAGACATGGTGTCAGGGCGGGTCACATAAACAGAGTTACTGTCTTTTATGACAGGCTGTTCCACCGTTTCTTTCTCGTCAAAAATAAGCGAATAACCTAATATAATCGCAAAAAAAGATAATATTAAACCTTTCATCTCTTCTTTTTCTTTCTAATTAATCATCTTCAAATAGGATGATGTATTTAAAACGGAAAACGCTGCACGATATTACGGAATAGATTACATTTTTATTTCAAAATCTCCCGATACCCGCAAAAAAGCCCAAGTTCCTGCGCTTTTACGCACATCCCTTGGGCTGTTCTTTCTACTGAATAAGCTTACTGCAATGTTCCTTGTTGTGCTTCTTGCACCATCTTTTCGCTTGGCAGGATAATGATTTCGACCCGGCGGTTCAACGCACGGCCTTCCACCGTATTGTTATCTGCTACCGGCTCGTGTATGCCTTTCCCTTCGTAAGTCATGCGCTTGCTGCTTACTCCTTGGTCGACCATCAAATAGTCGAAAACGCTTTTGGCACGTTTTTCAGACAAAGTCTGGTTGTAGTCGACGTTTCCGGTGTTGTCCGTATGTCCGACAATCTTGATATCCGTATCCGGATTGGCGTTCAAGCTGGTAGCCAAACTCCGCAGCGCACTTTTCGAGGCATCGCTCACCGTACTGGAGTTGGTGGCAAACAGAATTCCGGAATCGAACGTTACCTTCAGCGCTTCGCCTTCATTAATCGTCTCGACGGTTGTTTCTTCCGGCAATGTCGCTTCCAATTCCTTTTTCTGCTTGTCCATCTTTTTACCAATCAAGGCGCCTGCCGTCCCTCCTACCGCAGCCCCTATCACGGTTCCCAAAGCGGTATTTCCTGCCAAAGCTCCGACTCCGGCCCCTACGGCAGCTCCGCCGCCCACGCCGATAGCTGTGCCTTTTGCCGTATTGTTCCATGTTCCGCAACTCGTGCACACCACAGCCACGCAAAGTACAGCTACTGATAATAATCTTACACTTTTCATCTTTGTTCCCTTTCTATGTTAATACAGACTTAATCAAACATCTGGATGGAATCGCAATAGGCCAATTCACCCTGCACAATGAAGGTGATTTCTTCGGGCAAGAACTTGCCGACACCATCTTTCTGGGCATTTTTGACAACAAACTGCGTCAATTCATCCTCATCAATTTCCACATCTTCATTCTCATCCGAATCCTCGTCAAAGAATCCCTTCGACTCATAAAACTCATAAATCAGGTCGACGATATAGTTAATATCATCATTGCTGAACTTTCCTTTCAATTCTTGTGGGAGATAATTCTGAATAAAAGCAACCGAATCATCTTCGTCATAGAGAAAATCGTTTTTGTCACTCATACCTATTTTCTTTTTATGGGTTGATACAACATTAGGACAAAGATACGCATTTTTCCGTGCAGGAGGCGCTGCAAGCGGACTTTATTTTTCGCCCGTCATCGCGATGCGAAACATATTGTTCTTTTTGTGCAGAATTTGTTCTGTTGCCCGGATATAAACCTGTTTACGATGGCAGCTCTTTTCAAATCAGCGGCGCTGATTGTATAAACAGCGTCGGCATTTATAAAATCAACGACGCTGTTTTTACAATCGCCGACGCTGTTTAAAGAATAGCATGGGGATTGAGATAAAAGATACTCCGGGTAGTTGGATTTTTGTTAGCGGCGAAAAGAAGTAGGTTCCGGCTGAAAGGGTTTCACCGGTAGGCAAACAAGCGGAGGTGGCAACGGTTCCAAGGTACTCCAATCCGTTTCGCCGGGAACGACCTCCACGCGCACACGCGCCAAGCCCGCCCGTTTGAAACCTAACAATTCGGCTGCACGCATCGACACGTCAATCACACGCCCTTTGCGGAACGGTCCGCGGTCTGTCACGCGCACGATGACCCGTTTCATGTTTTTCAGATTCGTCACGCGCAGATAGGTTCCGAAAGGATAAGTCCGATGGGCAGCCTGCAACCCTTCGCTATCGTGCGGGTCGCCGCTTGCTGTTTTCCGGCCATGAAAACGGGCGTGATAGTAAGATGCTATCCCCTCTTCGATTTGTCCCCAAGCGGTTTCTGCGCCGGCAAACGTCCACCATATAAATAGAATATATACAACGCGGGTCATCTCTGTTTTTCTTTTTTGTTTGAATCGGGAGGCCAATTTACAGATTTTCCCGTAAAAAACGGCACCTGATTGGATATATCCGTTTTTTATTTAGCTTTGCATCAAGAATCAAAACAAACAAAAACAAAAAGATTGAAAAAATGAAACACAAAGGATTATGGATCACATTAATTGTCATTGTGATCATTTTCGTATCCCTGTTCTCTTGGGTGAAAGGGACTTACAACACGATGGTTACGCAAGACGAGAGCGTTAAAACCGCATGGAGCCAAGTCGAAAACCAATACCAGCGGCGCATGGACTTGATTCCGAATCTGGTCAATACGGTCAAAGGGTATGCGACACACGAGAAAGAGACGTTGGAAGGCGTCATCAGCGCCCGTTCGGAAGCAACCAAGACGACTATCGACCCGTCGAATCTGGACGAAGCCTCCTTGCAACGCTTTCAGGCAGCACAGGGAGAATTGAGCAGTGCCCTCTCCCGCCTGATGGTCGTCATTGAGCGTTATCCGGAGTTGAAAGCCAATCAGAACTTCTCCGAACTGCAAGCCCAGTTGGAAGGGACGGAAAACCGGATTACCGTCGAACGGAAACGCTTCAACGAAGTAGCGCAGGCGTATAATACCTATATACGCAGTTTCCCCAATAACCTGCTGGCCGGCATGTTCGGCTTCCAGACGAAGGCTTATTTCACGGCTGAGCCGGGTTCGGAAAAAGCGCCTAAAGTAGAATTTTAAGCGGTATTTACGCCATGACAAGAGCGTCTTTGTTCATTTGCATGCTCGCCCTATTGTGCTTATGGCCCTCCGGGAGCCGGGCGGCTGCGGATTATACCATCGAAACGATTCCGAACGTCCGTCTATCCGACCGATATAATCATGTCAGTAATCCCGATGCGATTATCCGGCCGGACGATGTCGCTCGAATCAACCGTTTGCTTCAGACGGTTGAGGACAGTTTGGGCATCGAAGTGGCAGTCGTCGCCGTAGAAAGTATCGGTGAAAACGACGCCCGGATGTTTGCGACCGACCTGTTCCAACATTGGGGATTGGGTAAAAAGGGTGAAGACAACGGATTATTGATACAGCTCGTCACCCGGCAACGGGCTGTTGTCTTTGAGACCGGATACGGTTTGGAAGGCGTCTTGCCCGATGCTATCTGCTATCGCCTGCAACAGCAATACATGCTCCCCGACTTCAAAGCGGGCGATTACAGCCGAGGGATGCTGAAAGGGGTCGGGGCAGTTTCCCATTATTTAATGGCAAGCGATTATGAGCGTGCCTCGATGGTGACAACGCGACCGGACAGCGGAGATGACGGTGGATTCGTCGGATTCTTCGGCTTTTTCACGTCAATCGGAATCTTCCTTTTCATCGTATTCATGGCTCTCTACGTGCAATGGCGCAGGCGGCGGCCACGCATCTGCCCTTGCTGCGGGAAAAAGACACTGGTTTATGTGAAACAACGCGTCGTTCAGCGGGCTACTTATCAAAGTGGCGGCCTCGTCGAAGAGGTTTGGCAATGCAAAAATTGTGGCTACATCGAGAAGAAAAACCGTCATACAAGCCGGTTGCATCGCAGCAGCCCTGTCATATTCGGTGGCGGCCCCATGATGGGTGGTGGTCCCATGACGGGTGGCGGTGGATTCGGTGGTTTTGGTGGAGGCGGCTCATGGGGAGGCGGCCGTTCCGGAGGCGGCGGCGCGATGAGCCGGTGGTAAAATCAGTGTTTTTATGTCGAAGTGTTCGACGCGGTAAGGTAGAGAGTTTCGACCTTATAACGTCGAACACTTCGACATTTTTATTTGTAAATCTTGGCTGCCCAACCTCCGCCGGGAGCCATCTTGATTGTAACCTTGCGATCAGCCGGCACGGGGATTACCTCTTTCTTATAATCACGCGCCGCGCGGTCGGCATTGATGCCGTCCTTGAAGAGTTCCAGCGTGTAATTGCCTTCCCCTAAGAAGGAGAGATCCAACGTCAATTCGCGTGCGTCCCAATTGGTCAGGGCACCCACGTACCACTCATTGCCATGCTGACGGGCAATGGCAACATATTCGCCCACTTTGCCATCCAACGCCACCGTCTTGTCCCATACGGTCGGAATGTCGGCAATGAAATTCGTGCATTCTGCTTCCCGACGGTAATTCGACGGATTGTCGCACAGCATATTCAATGGAGATTCAAAGATCACATAGGTAGCCAATTGATGACAGCGTGTCCCTTGGCTCATCGGTTCCGAATTGACAGGGAAATAGTTACTGCGAATCGCATTGCGCATCGCTCCCTGCGTATAATCCATCGGACCTGCCAACATCCGGATAAACGGAATCGTCACGTCGTATTTCGGCATGTCATGTGTTTGAGCAGCCCATTTCAGGTTTTCCAATCCATAAACCCCTTCATAGTTGATGACATTGGGATAGGTACGCTGCAAGCCGGTCGGTTTGCAGATGCCATGGAAATCGACCATCATCTGATAGCGGGCGCACGTTTCGGCGGCACGGTACAGGAAGTTTATCATCTCTTGGTCGTCGCGGTCCATGAAATCCACCTTAAAACCTTTCACGCCCATTTCCGCATAATGCTTCACGACGTTTTCCATATCCCGGTCGAAAGCATAATAACCAGCCCAAAGAATAATGCCGACGTTCTTCAATTTCCCATAATCGACCAGCTCCTGCAAATTGATTTCCGGAATCACCTGCATCAAATCCGCCTTCAGATTAACAGCCCAACCTTCATCCAAAATCACATATTCGATGCCGTGCTCGGAGGCGAAATCAATATAATATTTGTAGGTATCGTTATTGATGCCGGCCCGGAAATCCACGCCGTCGATGTTCCAATCGTTCCACCATTCCCACGCGACTTTGCCCGGCTTGATCCACGACAGGTCTTTCACACGGCAGGGCGAAGCCAAACGGTACACCATGTCGCAATCTGCCAACTGGCGGTCTTCCGCAGAAACAACAAACACGCGCCAAGGGAACGAACGGGTTCCTTTCGTTTTGGCGATGTAATGCTCGCGTTCTTCCACAAGTATTTGCAGATTGTTGTGCCCGCCCTGCTTTTTCACTTTGGGATAAGGCGCGAAAACAGGTTTGAGGGCAGGCTGCGTCGTCGAATTGTTCAGGAACATACCCGGATAATCTTCCAAGTCGGCCTCGGTGATACAGAGCTTTTTACCTCCCTCAAGCTCGACCAAAAGCGGCAGGAACATCAACCGCTTGCTATTCAACTTCGTGATAGGCTCGTAAACGTATGGCTGCTCGAACGAGTTCATGTATTGCTCCTCGAAAGTCGCCTTCGTATTATTTACATACGGGGCAAACGCCGAATAGTCGGCGGGAAAATTGAAATAGGCTTCTTCGTCTACCACCACAATGCTGTCTTTCATCTTTGTGGTGAAGCGATAGGCCAAACCGTCGTTGTATGCCCGGAAAACAAGCCCATAATTTCCTCGAAAGGCAAACGTCACTTCATTATAAACATCTTGCACCTCCGATTTTTTGTACAGCGGAGAAGGAATCGACTTATCGGCCACTCCTCGCATCACTTTCGACACACGTGGCTTCTCTCCCAACACGACACCGTTTTGAAGCGTCATGGAAATGGGCGAAGAGGCCAAAACCTCACTGCCTTCGTGCATCATCGAAAAACGGATGTCGTCGCCGATAGTCACCACTGTTTGCAACTTTTTGTCCGGCGACTCCAATTGATACGTCTTTTGTGCCGATACCGACACGCTCCCCACGCAGAGGAATAGAATAAGAGTTTTTACATTCATGGTTCATTTTGTTTTTGTGAATTCTGGAAACAAATATATGGAGAAAATCCGTACATTTGCCGCAAACGTTTCATCTATATTGAATCTATTGTCCATAAATAGAATGAACAGACGACTATTTTTCAAACAATCTTGCGCAGGAGCACTCCTACTTTCCTGCCCGAAACTGTTTGCGCGGGGAAAAGACGCTGTTGTGCGTTTCGGACTCGTCACAGATATTCATTTTGCGCATCGACCGGTACATGGGACACGCTACTACGAACAATCCCTCGACAAACTGACAGAAGCGCTCCGGCATTTCAACGGACAGAAGCTGGATTTCCTAATCGAACTGGGCGATCTGAAAGATCAAGACGACCAGCCCGAAAGAGCGCAAACGCTCTCGTTCCTCGACGAGGTGGAACGCAAGTTGCAGACATTCGACGGCCCGCTCTACCACGTCCTCGGCAACCACGACATGGACAGTATTTCAAAGCCCGAGTTTCTCGCACACACATTCAATTATGGCGACGCAAAAGGCAAATCCTATTATTCTTTTACAAAAGGAGGCATACGCTTTATCGTGTTGGATGCCAATTGCAACCCTAACGGTTCCGATTACGATTCCGGACAATTCGACTGGACAAAAGCTTTCATCCCCGAATCGCAACTCACTTGGTTAGAGACCGAATTGAAAAAAGACGACCGCCCGGTCATTATCTTTATCCACGAACTATTGGACTTCTTTTCAGGTATCGACCGGGCATTGTGTGTCGGCAATGCAGAAAATGTCGTGTCACTGTTGGAACAAAGTGGCAAAGTCGTCGCCGTCTTTCAAGGGCATCATCACCCGGGGAACTACAGTTTCCGTAACGGCATCCATTACTTCACCCTAAAAGGGTTGATTGAAGGCAGTCTCCCCGAAAACAATAGCTTTGCCATCGTCGAAATCGACCGCGAACTAACCATCCACCTCGATGGCTACTATAACTGCGAAGACCGAGAAATGAAACACGTATGACGACAGAAGATTACACAGACGAAACGACCTTACTGAAGGCAGTCAAACAAGGAGACAGCGAAGCGTTCAAATTTTTATATGAAAGCTATTACCCACGTCTTCGCGGATATGCGGCGCGTTTTATCACAGATGACGAAACAGTGTGCGACATCCTGCAAGACGCATTTCTAAAATTCTGGGAAAAACGCCACTTAATAGAGGCCATTTCGCTATCCTCCCTCCTCTTTGCCATGGTTCGTAACGCATGTCTGAACTACCTGAAACATTTGCAATTAGTCGAACAACACAGCTTAGATCATTTGAACCAGATAGCTGGAGAAGAAGAACTTTACTATTGGGATTTTGGACTCAATCCCGAACATACACTTTTATATAAAGAATTGGAAGAACAAATCGAGATTGTTTTGAATGAACTCCCTACCCGTTGTCGTGAAGTATTTGAGATGAGTCGTTTTAAAAAGATGAAAAACCGGGAGATTGCCGACGCTCTCCATATCTCCACAACAGCCGTCGAGAAACACATCGCTAAAGCTCTCTCCCGTTTTTCCGAACATTTTAAGAGCCGTTATCCAGTAGACCTCTATATCGCCATTTTGGCATGGTTGTTAGATAAATAATCAAAAACAAAGCATTTACACTTTCCTTGAACTTTCTTGCATGAAACTACATTTTCCTGCATTGGGGGAAAAATTTTTCAAAAAAAATCGCCTTCCGAAGGTTGGGTAAAAAACATGTGAATGGTTATATCGGGTAAAAGAACAAACATGAAGGAACAAACAAGCCACATACACGAATTAGCAATTCGATATTTTGAAGGGTGTATCTCTCCCACCGAAGAAGAAATTCTTTTCCTTTTCGTGAATGCCCAGCCTTCAAACCAGCAACAGTTCCGTCATTGGGAAAAAGAATGGATGCAGAGCAGTAGACTTAACCCTGAAACGACAAACGGATGGAAACAGTTGCAACGGCGTATTCAACTTCGCGAGACATTCGAGCAAGTATTCAATACTCCTCGGCGACACAATTGGCGCATGTTTGTAGCAGCTGCGGCAGTGGCATGCCTCTGCTTGGTTAGCGGTCTTTACACAGGCTCCAAGTTGAACCAACCCCCGGAAGCGTCCAACCAGGCTTTTGCGTTGGAAACCAGTTATGGAGAAAAAAGCAAACTGATTTTGGCTGACGGAACGACTGTCTGGCTTAATGCTGGTTCATCTTTGCAATATACCGGAAATTTCAACCTTAAAAATCGGGAAGTCTACCTGAGCGGTGAAGCCTACTTCGAAGTCACCCGGCAGTCGGATGGGACGCCCTTTACCGTGAAGACAGACGCGTATAGCATCGTCGTGAAAGGAACTAAATTCAACGTCACAACCTATCCCGAAGACCAAGAGTCGAAAACGACTCTGCTGGAAGGAACTATCAACATCTTATATAAAGGGAAACAGATTCCGGTCAATCCCGGCGAGCAACTCAACTTAGACAAACAGAATGGGCGTTTTTCACGCCAACAAGTTCAAGCTGATTTATACAAGTCGTGGACAGAAGGGCGGTTAGAATATGACAAAATCACGCTCGAAGAACTGGCTGTTCGACTCTCCCGCAAATATGACGTCCAGATTCATTTGGACGACCAGTTGGAGAAAGAAACAGTATTTCGCGTTTCACTCCGAAACGAAGAGACTGTGAGCGAAGTCATACACGCTCTGTCCGAAATCATTCCGATCCGCTACAAACGTGACGGACGAAACATCTACATTCGAAAACAATAGCGCGCATTGTTAATTATAAGTGTTAAATCTAACTAATTTTTAGTTTATGCAAAGAAAACATGTAGGAAGAGCTTTGATCCTCGCCATGATGCTTTCCGGAGCCACATCCATGAACGCACAAGGGATCACTCGGCAATACAAGAATGTTCCATTAAAAACAGTCTTGTCTGAATTAGAAAAGGAGCTTCAGTACTCCATCATTTACAAGAAAGATGAAGTAAATGAGCAAAAACAAATCACACACAACTTCGAAGACGCTTCCCTCGAAGAAGTTCTCTCTGCCGTTTTAGGTAACGGACTGACTTACTCCGTGCAAGGAAAGATGATTGTGATTTCGAAGAAAGGAAACACACAACCTATTGTCAATCAACAAAAACAAATTGTTGTAAAAGGAGTTGTAAAGGATGAACAAGGTAATCCCATTATCGGTGCGAACGTCGTAGAAAAGGGAACTACGAATGGAACTATAACCGACGTGGACGGCAATTTCTCCCTGTCAATCGCAGAAGGTTCTAAGCTGCGTATTACTTATATTGGGTATTTGGATCAAGAATTAGTTATAGAAATAGGCAAAGACTCTTATCAAATCAAACTGAAGGAAGACACGCAAATATTGGACGAAGTTGTTGTGGTGGGATATGGAACGATGAAAAAATCTGATCTCACAGGTTCCATATCTACATTATCAGCCAAAGATTTTAATAGAGGAGTATCAAGTACTCCAGATCAATTATTGTCAGGGAAAATACCCGGACTAATGATAAATAGAAGTAGTGGCGACCCAAATAGTAGTGCAACCATGCAATTGCGAGGCCCATCGTCATTAACAGCATCGACTTCTCCTTTTTATGTCATCGACGGCGTACCGGGTGCTTCTATTGATTTAATATCTCCTGACGATATTGAATCTATGAATGTTTTAAAGGATGCTTCGTCTACCGCCATTTATGGATCAAGAGCCGCGAATGGTGTAATCATGGTCACTACTAGAAAAGGAAGAACAGGCAAACCACAAGTCCATTATAGCGGATATGCCGCATTTGAAACCGTGTCTGGCAGAGTAAACGTGTTAAGTGCAGACGAACACCGGGCTTTTTTGGCAGAACACAATATGGAACTGGCGGCAAGCGACGATGGATATAGTACGGACTGGCAAAAAGAGTTGACAAGAGATATTGGTTTCTCCCACAATCACAACCTAAGCCTTGTCGGCGGAAATGACAATACGAAATACAATGCTTCCATCAATTACCAATCCACGCAGGGTATTGTCAAAAAGAGCAAGAACGAACGGCTGACCGGTCGAATCGGTATCGAGCAAGAGGCATTCAACAATAAACTACATCTGAGTTTTTCATTGTCAGGAAGTAATGTAAGCCAAGATAACATTCCTTATAGCATTTTCAATTACGCTGCAAGATGGTTGCCAGAATCTCCTGTCTACTCAGATGCACCTGAATATGAACAATACGGTGGATATTTCCAAGTACCCGGACGTATGACTTACTATAATCCTGTCGCGTTTTTAAACCAACGAGACGACAAAGAGACTCGCAGTACCTTGCAAGGTATCGGAAAAATAGGATGGGACATTATCGACGGTCTCAGGTTTGACCTATTAGGTTCTATGCAAAGAGAAACCAGCGATCAATCCGTTTATTATCAAACAACGGATATATCCGTATTGGGTAAAGGTTATGCAATGCGCGAATTCTTAAAAAGCACAGACAAAGTCTTGGAAACAACGATTAATTATTCAAAGACCTTTCAAGACAAACATGATTTAAAGGTCATGCTTGGGTATTCGTACCAAAAAGAGATTTGGAATGATGGTATAAGAGGAACAAATGATTATTTCACCTCTGATGCCACAGGTTCTAACAATCTTGCATCGGGAAACGGAGACCAATCTCTTCACTTTGAAAATTATCCAGAAAAATTAGAATCTACTTTAATCTCTTTTTTCGGTCGGATCAATTATGATTTCAATGATCGTTATTTGTTGACAGCAACGTTACGCCGCGATGGTTCTTCCAAATTCGGGGACAATAACAAGTGGGCCATGTTCCCTTCTATTTCTGCGGCTTGGCGCATAACGGGGGAAACTTTCATGCAAGGACAATCGCTTTTTCAGGATTTGAAATTAAGAGTCGGTTATGGTCTGTCCGGAAATCAAAACATTGATCCATATACCTCCTTACGTTTATACGGACCACAATCCAGTCAATTCATTTACAATGGAGAATGGATCAACAGTTACGGCGTCTCGCAAAATCCCAATCCCGATTTGAAATGGGAAACGACGGCTATGACCAATGTTGGTTTGGACTATACGGTTTGGGGTGGACGTATTTCAGGCACATTAGATTTTTACATTAAGGAAACGAAAGACATGTTGTACGAATACAATGTTCCTTCCCCTCCTTACCAATACAACAAGTTATTGGCAAATGGCGCAAGCATGACCAACAAAGGCGTGGAGTTCATGGCGAACATCGTTGCCATCGATCATAAAGATTTCAGTTGGACTACTAATTTCAATATTGCGTATAACAAGAACGAAATCGGTTCATTAAGTAGTAATATCGAGAACCTTTCTATCTCCGAACGCTATGAAGGCACGATGTATTTGGAAGGTTGGACGGCTCAAACCGTCTCGATCGTCAGGCCGGGACTTCCCATTGGAACTTTCTATACATATAAATATGTTGGTTACGACGCGGCACAACAGAAAACTCTGTATGAAAATGCGGCCGGAGAAATCGTCACGATCGACAAATTGAAATCACCTGACGATTACCAAGTGGTCGGTTCCGCCCTGCCGAAAGTCACATTCGGATGGAACAATACGTTCAAATGGAAACAATGGGATTTAAATTTCTTTTTCAGAGGCGTTACCGGAAATAAAATCTTTAATGCCAGCCGTGCAGATTTGTCAAGATTGTCCCAAGCAACGATTTGTAACGTTGTCCATGAAGCCGTCGAAGATGGGATCATGGAAGCTCCGCAGCCTTCAAGCCGTTGGCTGGAAAACGGTTCCTTCCTAAAATTAGACAATGTGACGTTGGGGTATCAATTCGGTACAAAGAAAATGAAAGGGATTGACAATCTGAGAGTGTATGTCACCGGACAAAACTTATTTACCATTACCAAATACACCGGCATCGATCCCGAAGTAAGCCTCAGTGGTTTAGCTCCAGGTATTGACAACAGAAATTATTATCCGAAAACCCGCTCATTCTTAGTGGGGGTAAATGTCAGTTTTTAATAAAATGCAAATTGAAATATGAAATACAATATCGAAAAAATAATTGGCACCGCTGCTCTTTTCTTGACTGTAGGATGTACGAATTTGGACGAAACGATTTATTCTTCCTATACGGATGAAAACTTTCCCTCTTCTTCTGAACAATACGCATCCATGACCGGACCGATTTATGTGGCGGCACAAAAATTGTTTGACAACAATTTATACGAATTGCAAGAGATGGGGACAGATGAAATATTCGTCCCTACGCGCGGAGGAGACTGGTATGACGGAGGACGTTACGTGGATATGCATTATCATACATGGACACCGTCTCATGTTTTGGTAACGAATGCTTGGACTAGCGGTTTCAATGCGATCGGTACCTGCAATCAGGTCTTGAACCAATTCGACAATTTGGAAGATACAGAAGACAAGGCTCGAACTGTGGCGGAAATCAAAATAATGAGAGCTTGGTTTTATTACAATATGATGGATGCATATGGCAATGTCCCCATTACAACCAAATTTGACCAATCAGCCGATGCGCCCAGCGTAAACACACGGCAAGAAGTGTTCAATTTTATCGCACAAGAAATCGAAGAAAATGCAGAATTGTTGGACGAAGAGGCCAATACACTGACTTACGGGCGCCCCACAAAAGGCATGGCTTATACGTTAGCGGCAAAATTATACTTGAATGCGGAAGTCTACATAGGCGAGGCGATGTGGGAAAAAGCAGAGGAATATTGCGACAAGGTGATAGCGCTCGGTCAATATGAGCTGGGGGATTATTTCGAAATGTTCAAACCTGACAACGGCGCGGACGAAAAGGAAATCATATTCGCAATTCCTTTCGATTCCAACAAAGCAACCGGCATGCGCTTTCAGCTGCGGACACTTCATTTCAGCCACCAAAATACCTATTCGTTACAAGCTACGCCTTATAACGGATGGTGTGTGGCTCCCGATTTTTTCGACAGCTATCAAGACGACGACATCCGGAAAAAGATATTTTTATGGGGACAGCAATATGATGCCAATGGTAATCCAAGTGTTTACAGCGGAGTAAATGTTTATCTCGACCCGTATGGTTTCGACGCTTTCGACGTGGGCGGTGCAGATGACAAAGGACGTTTAGTCGGTGCGCGATGCATCAAATATTATCCAGATCAAGATGGAAGTGGTGGATGGATGAACAATGATTTTGTCGTTTTCCGGTACGGCGATGTGTTGATGATGAAAGCAGAAGCACTTCTCCGACAAGGAAAAGATAAACAGACTGCGGTCGATTTGATGAATGAAATCAGAGGAAGGGCGTTCCCTGAAAATCCAGAAAAGTTGTTCTCTGCCGGCACATTCGATTTGGATTCTTTGTATGACGAAAGAGGACGCGAGTTGGCTTGGGAAATGCATCGCCGGACGGACATGATCCGGTTCGGAAAATTTGAGGATCCACTCCTTTTCAAGCCTTCGACAAAGGGAGAAGAATACAGAAGAATTTTTCCGATACCGACATCTGCCATCCAATCCAATCCCAATTTAGATCAACATACAGGTTATTAACCCATCTCTGTGTGGCGTATCGACTTACTGATGCGCCACATTTATGCTTGTTCAATCAACCTAATTTTAAAAGAGAAACAATGAAGTATCTATTTTTTTTGTTGTGTTTCTGTTTTGCGACAAGGAAGTCGGAATCAGAAAAGGTGGTGGCGGAAAACCGTCGCTCGTTCAGGATCGAAGCGGATTCGGTCGTGCTAACTGTCTCTTGCGTTAATGACCGAATCATCCATGTGCAGGCTGTTCCAAAAGGTGCCGTCCCCAAAGCGTCGTTGGTCGTCTTGGAAGATCATGGGTTGGAACCATCTGTGTGCCAAGTCTGGCAGGTGGACGGAGAGGCAGAGCTCGTCACTAATCAGTTGAAAGTCTCCTACTCCGCTATAGACCATTGCCTTACCTTCATGGATGCACGGAGTGGTAAACTGTTCCTTCGCGAAAAAGAACGCAGCTTCCTCCGTCAACACATAGCTGGAGAAGATGTCTGGAATATCCGCCAAACATTTCGTCTTACTACGGACGAAGCCATTTACGGACTTGGACAGTACCAGAATGGCGTCATGAACTATCGCGGGGAGAAAGTCAAGCTGTTGCAAGCAAACAAAGACATCGTGAACCCGTTCCTTATTTCGACCCGTTCCTACGGCATCCTGTGGGACAATTACTCCAAGACGCTCTTCGAAGACAACAGAGACGGAGCCTCGTTTTGCTCAGAAGTGGCTGACGGAATCGACTATTACTTCATCGCTGGTGATGACATGGACGGCGTGATCGCCGGTTACCACGCGTTGACGGGGAAAGTTCCAATGTTCCCCAAATCAGCGTTCGGCTACTGGCAATCGAAAGAGCGATACCGTTCCTTTGATGAACTGACAAATGTCGTTGCCGAATACCGTCGCCGCCAAATTCCCCTCGATAACATCGTGCAGGACTGGGAGTATTGGGGAGATCGCCCTTATTGGAACAGCCTCCAGTTCGATACAACGCATTTCAGCAATCCCGAAGCGGCAATCCGAAAGCTCCACGAGCAATATAACGTCAAATATATGATCTCTGTATGGCCTGGTTTCGGCAAGAAGACAGCTATTTATCGGGCGATGGACTCCATCGGCGCCCTGTTCGACGAGCCTACGTGGGCGGGCTACAAGGTGATGGACGTGTACAATCCGAAGGCGCGTGACCTTTTCTGGCAGCATCTATACGAAGGCTTGTTCAACAAGGGCGTGGACGCTTGGTGGATGGATGCAACAGAGCCTTCTTTCCGTGACGGGGCGTTTCAGGACAAGCAAGAGGAAAGAAGCAAGTCCGCCGGGCAGACACACATCGGTTCGTTCCACCGCTATTTGAGCGTCTACTCCTTGTTTATGTCCAAGCTGATGTACGAACGGCTGCGCGAGCAGAACGACAAGCGCGTATTCATCCTCACCCGCTCCGCTTTTGCCGGGCAGCAGCGGTACGGGGCTGCGATTTGGTCGGGCGACATCTCGGCGCGGTGGGATGTCTTCCGTAAACAGATTTCGGGCGGACTGAATATTTGCATGACCGGTATCCCCTATTGGACGACCGACGCGGGAGGCTTCACCGTCACCGGCAAAGATGCAGAGTTTCCCGACGGACTTGCCGATCCCGGTTACCACAAACTCTACCTCCGCTGGTTCCAACAGAACGCTTTCTCTCCCATCTTCCGTTCACACGGTACCAGCGTCCCGCGCGAAGTCTGGCAGTTCGGTAAGCCGGGCGACCTTGTTTACGACGGGCTGCTGAAGATGATAGATATTCGATACCGGCTCCTATCCTATCTCTATTCGTCGGCATGGCAGGTTACGGCGAACTCGCGGATGATGATGCGGGGGTTGGCGATGGATTTCACCGCAGATACCAGCGTATATAATATCGACGATGCCTATATGTTCGGACAGGCATTCCTTGTCCATCCGGTCACGTCGTCCAACGACTGCCTCTCTACCTACCTGCCCGCCCATGACGGAAAATATTGGTACGACTTCTACGATAACCAAGTCTATACAGGCGGACAGACCCTTACCGAAAAAATCCCGGTGGACGAGATTCCCATCTTCGTGAAAGCCGGTTCCATTGTCCCTTTTAATGAGGTTAAACAGTACGCAACCGAAAAGCCGGACGATATAATGGACATTCACATTTATGCCGGATCGGACGCTTCCTTCGAGTTGTATGAAGATGACAATGAAACTTACGCCTATGAGAAAGGTATCTATTCCTTGATCAAGTTTCATTGGGACGATAAGAACCAGACACTCTCCATTGACGCACCCAAAGGGCTTTATTCCAATATACCCCGCCGGATCTTTCGCATCAGGCTCATATCCGCGAAAAACGCCGGACAGCCTGCCGAAGAGCGTGTCCAATCCGTCACCTATGAAAACCAACCGCTAACCGTTCGGTTCTGATAAGCTCAAGAGGCTGTGCCTATTTTGACACAGCCTCATAATAACTATTTCTTCCTTTTTTTGCGCCTTTTTACTGAATCAATCTGAATAGTATCCAGATAGCCAGACAGACATGTTCAGTTAGAGTTGACAGCTGTGTTTTGTTACCGTTGACAACGGAGGGTTGTTACCGGTGACAAGCCACCCTTGTTACCGGTGACAAGAATTCTCGGTTAGTACTAACAGAAAAACCAGTTCCGTTTTTACTACAAAAATTCCTTATCCGTTCCGAAATGTGCTTGTATTCTGGCGGGATAAGGGATTTTTATTCCCTTTCATCCCGTATATTTGTTTACTCAAACTTGCTTTGATTAAAATAGAACATACGGTATAATCAGAAATAATAAAAAACAATGAAAAACAAAAGAATCAAATGGCTGATTTGCGGGGCGGTGATGTTGTCCTATTCGCTTTCCGCGCAGATTACGGAACGGGAACGGCCGGCGGAGTGGAACCGGTTGGTGCCGGGCGGCAGATTCGTCGACCGTTTTGAGGCGATGCCGGAAGGAAGGTTGAGCGACAAGGTGTGGGGTACGGACAGCGTGCGCCCACGTTTCGTGGACAACGGAATCGAGAGCCCGGAGATTTCATTCTGGGGAGGGAATATCTTGCAGACGTTACCCGGAGGGAATCGGCAGTTACCCGGCAGGTATCATCTTTTTGTCTGCGGGTGGCCCGAAAATGCCCCCAAGGGACACATGGAATGGCCTAACTCGACGGTATACCACGCCGTCAGCAACCGCCTGTCCGGCCCATACACCATCCAAGACACTATCGGGAAAGGACACAACCCGGAGGCCTACCGATTGGACGACGGGCGGATTATTGTCTATGTGATAGACGGTTATTATATCGCGGACGACGTAAACGGCCCGTGGAAATATGGCAAATTCACCTTCGAACCGCGCGACCGGCAGATTATCGAGGGATTAAGCAACCTGACCTTTGCCCGTCGGCAGGACGGTTCCTACCTGATGGTTTGCCGAGGTGGAGGTGTCTGGATCAGTCGGGACGGGTTGGCTTCTTACCGGCAAATAACGGAGAAACGCATTTATCCGGAGGTGGATGGCGAGTTTGAAGACCCGGTCGTATGGAGGCACTCGCTGCAATACCATCTG
>CALUTX010000023.1 GCA_944323815.1 uncultured Parabacteroides sp.
AGCGTACGTTTCCCTGCGCTTCGGTGAGCGAAACCTCGTCGTTGGCCAGCTGTGCCTTTATGTCGTAAAGCTGAGAGAGGGGCGCCTTGCCGTTTTTGACTAAGGCCTCCGTTTTTGTCACCTGCTCGCGGCTGAGCGAGACTTGGAGCTCGGCGATTCGCTCTACTTCCTTATTATATAAGACTTGGAGGTAGTACGAAGCGATGTTGACAGCCAAATCTTCCTTCGCTTTGTTGAGCGATTCGACGGCCGCCTTCAGGTCGAGCTTTTTGGCAGCAATATCATTGGGAATCCGAAGCCCGTCGAAGACCGGCATCGAGAGCGAAACGGCCACGGAGGAGTTGGACGAGTTTTGGTCGACAATCACGCCCGTCTTCGAGGGGGAGCGACCGAAATCGAAGTTTTGCCCGATGTTGGCGTTCAGGTCGGGAAGCCAACTGAAGCGGCTCGAATGGAGTTCCACCTCGCGGCTTTTCTGTTCCTGCTCGCGCTGTTTGAGGTCGATGTTGTGCGAGAGGGCATATTGGATGCACTCTTCCAATGTCCATAGCTTGGAAGGCTCTTCCGCCGCAGCCGAAGCGGCAAGGAAGAGGGGGGCTATCAGTATGAGAATCTGCTTTTTCATTGTCATTGTGTTTGTCGTTCTAATTTATTTCTTATCGTCGTCGATGATGGAGCCGCGCACCCGTTCGTCTTCTTTCAGACCGCTTTTAATCTCGATGCGGATGCCGTCGGACAGTCCCACGGTGACCTGCCGCCGTTCGAACGTCTGTTTGGGCTGCTCCGCCGTCACGACCTGCACGAAGGTGGAGTCTCCGGCGAACTCGATGCAGCTTTCGGGCAGGGTCAGGACGTTTTCGGCACGCTTCAAAACAATCTCCGCATTGGCGCTGTAGCCTGCGCGGATAAACGCATCGTCTGGGATGGTCACGGCTGCCTTAATCTCAAACTGGATTGCGCCGTTCTGCTCCACGCCTTTGGGCGAAACATACTCCAAAAGGGCATCGAAGATGCGGCTTTCCATCGCGCCGATGGTCAGTTTGATGGGCATGCCTTCGTGGATGCGTCCGATTTCCGTCTCGTCCACATTCCCCCGGAAAATCATGTCGCTCATGTCGGCCACAGTGGCAATCGTCGTTCCGTCGTTGAAATTGTTGGAAAGAATTACGGAGTTTCCCTCTTTGACCGGGATATCGAGAATCATCCCGTCGATGGTGCTGCGTATCTGGGTTGTACTCATGATGTTCGAATTCTTGGCGATACCGTCGCGGATGATTTCGAGGGCGCTCTGAGCGTTGTCGCGCTCTTCGACGGCCTTCAGGTAGTTCGCCTTGGAGAGGTCGTACTCTTCGGAGGAGATAACGCCCATTTCATACAGCTCCTTATCGCGGTTGTAGGTGGCTTCGACCTGCTCCAGTGAGATTTTTGCCACGTTGACGCGCGATTCGGCGCTGTTCAGTTGCACCATCTCGGGGATGACCTTCACTGTGGCGATGATTTCGCCGCTCTTCACCAGTTGTCCTGCCTCTTTCTTCAGTTCGGCAATGATTCCCGAGATTTGCGGTTTGATTTCGACCTCGTAGCGAGGCTCTACCTTGCCGGTCGCCACAGCTTTGGTCTCAATCGTATCCCGCTCGGGGCGGACGATTTCATAAACGATTACCTTCGGTTGCGCTTTCTGCCAAAGGAAATAGAACGTGCCGATTACCGCTGCGCCAATACAGAGTAGCAGAAGGGTACGCATCACTTGTTTTACCACTCGATTCTTCATGTTTCTCTATTTGTTTTTATTGATTTGCTTATTGAGTTATTCGTCGCGCAGTGCGTCGATGGCCTTTATCTGCATCGCCCGCCAAGCCGGGATTAAGCCGGCCAGCAAACCGCAGACCAACAGGATGACGGTCGCAATGACGGCGGTCTGAATGTTTACCGATGGGTCTTTGATGATAATCTCGTCGCTCGGCATGGCAAGCAACAGTCTGTTGATGAAATCCAAGAGGAACACACCGGCGCTCAAGCCCAAGAGTCCCGCCATGGCCGTCAGCAAAAGGCTTTCGCTCATTACCTGCGAGATAATGTCGAACGGCTTTGCGCCCAGCGCGCGCCGGACGCCGATTTCTTTGGTCCGTTCCTTGACTGTCACCATCATGATGTTGCTTACGCCGATGATGCCGGCGAGTAGCGTGCCCATGCCGACAATCCAAATCAAAACATCGATGCCTGTGAAGAGCAGGTTGAAGGTTTGAAACATTTCAGCGATGTTTATGACCATTAGCGCCTGCGGATCGTCGGGTGCAATTTCGTTTTGGGCGAATAGGATTTGCTTTATATGGGCAATAATTGCTCCTATATCCTCTGAAGGGAAGATACTGACGCCGAAGAAATAAACAATGTCCCCTAGATGCATGCTTTGTTGCAACGTATTGAAGGGAATGCAGACGCTCTCGTCGGATCGGCCGCCGATATTGACGGCTTGCGAGCGTGATTTGGTCACACCAACCACCTGATAATACAATCCGTTGACGCGGATGTACTTTCCGCAGGGGTCATTGCCATGAAACAGGGCATCGTTGACACTTTCGCCAATCGTGCAGACCTTTCGGCGCTCCCGCTCGTCGATTTCATTCAGCAGGCGACCATATAGCAGGTCTTGCACCTCGATTTGAAAATAAGCAGGCGTTACTCCTTTCACCTGATAGGTGCCGCTGTTCACCCCGAAGACAACATTCTTGTCTCCGCTCGCACCAAAAATCATCGGAGCCACTTGATCGACGCCTTCGACGTCGCGTCGGATGGCTTCAATATCGCGGTTGCGGATGTTCCAGCTTCTTCCTTTGTTGAAGCCCTTATAAGGCATGCTTGTCCGGTCGGAAAAAAAGAAAACAGAATTGGTTGCGACGCCTTCGGTCTCGCCCAGCACGGCGTTTTTCAGTCCTGCGCCCGCTCCCAAGAGAATTACCAACATCAAAATACCCCAAAAGACCCCGAAACAGGTCAAAAGGCTGCGTGTTTTATTGCGGGTGATGGTTACCCAGATTTCAATCCATCTGTCACGGTCGAAAATCATACGTATCATTGCTAATCGCCCTCCCTCATTGCTTCAATCGCACTTATCTTTACCGCTTTGCGTGCGGGAAAATAGCCAGCCAAGACACCGGCTGCGACAATCAGAAGCGTCGAAGCCAGCGCGATGTGGATGTTTACCGTCGGGTTCAGGAAAATTGTGCCTCCCTGCCCCACGTTTTGCCCTACGCCGGCCGCCTCCATCGCACTGTTGACCAGCTCCGTCAATCCGATGCCGCCCAACATGCCGATGTACCCGAAGACAGCCGTAACCAACAGCGACTCGGTGATAATCAACCGCAGGATGGAGGAAGGTTTCGCCCCGATTGCCTTGCGGATACCGAACTCTTTCGTCCGTTCGCGCACCGTTATGAGCATGATGTTGCTGACACCCACAATGCCGGCAATCAAAGTGCCGATGCCGACCACCCAGATGAAAAGCGTGATGCCGTTCATGATGTTGTTCATCATCCGGAAGTTATCCGCCGTGTTCCAAAGCCCGATGGCGTTGTCGTCGGTCGGATCGAACTTGTGCAGACGAGCCATGACCGTACGGAAGCGTTTTTCGAAGTCCGCGTTTGCCTCTTTCGAGACGACGCCTTGCAGTGTGAAGGAAAGGCTACTGAATCCGTAGCCTTTGTTATACAGACTGCGGGCGGTGGTAAACGGAATGTAGGCCGGCGCGTTGTTATTCTTCTCGTCGTCGTTGTAAACGCCGACCACTTGCCACATGATATCGCCCGTTTTGACATATTCGCCGACCGCGTTCCGTCCCGGAAACAACACTTCCGCCATGCGCGGGCTGAGCACGATGGTTTTCCGCTGTTCACGCATATCTGCGTCGTTGATGAAGCGGCCGTTCTCCGTGTAAACATTGACATAATTGATTTTCGCGTGGTCCGGGAAGACGCCTTGCAGCTCTCCGTTCAAGAAATCGCCGTCCACGCGCAGCGTATCGGTATGCCAAACATTTGCCGAGAGCAAATCGATTTCGGGAAAACGCTTCCGGAGAATCTCAATATCCGTTTCCTTGAAGCGAATCGAACGCCCCGACTGCATTCCCTGCCACGGCTTGTTGGTAT
Organism: uncultured Parabacteroides sp.; assembly: GCA_944323815.1. Taxonomy (GTDB): domain Bacteria; phylum Bacteroidota; class Bacteroidia; order Bacteroidales; family Tannerellaceae; genus Parabacteroides. The sequence continues at coordinate 4,146 of CALUTX010000023.1, forward strand.
AGCCGCCCCAGACCTGCACGCGGTTCATCGACATGTTGCGGAAGTTATGCATCACGCCGTTGCGCAACCCGTTGCCCGCGCCAAGCAGCAAAATAAGCATGAAAATACCCCACGAAACGGAAAAGCCCGTGAGGAACGTGCGGAGCTTGTTCTTTCGAATCGTGCTCCAGATTTCGCGGAAGTCGTCAAAATCAAACATGTCCTTCTCCTTTCTCGATCGCCTCGATACGGCCGTCTTTGACGCGGACGATACGGTCCGTAGCCTCCGCGACAGAGGGTTCGTGCGTCACAATCACCATTGTCATGCCCTCGCGGTTCACTTCGCGCAGCAGTTGCATCACCTCAACCGTCGTCTTGCTGTCCAACGCACCCGTAGGCTCGTCTGCCAAGATGATTTGCGGCTTGGCAATCAGCGCACGCGCAATGGCGACCCGTTGTTTCTGTCCGCCCGACATCTCGTTGGGCATGTGCTCCGCCCATTCTTTCAAACCGACTCGGTCAAGGTATTCCAACGCCAACGCATTGCGCCGTTTCCGGTTCACACCTTGATAATAGAGCGGCAAGGCCACGTTTTCCATCGCATTTTTAAACGCAATCAGGTTGAACGACTGGAAAACGAAACCGATCATCCGGTTGCGCAACTCCGCCGCCCGCGTTTCGCTCAGGTCGCGAATCAACTGCCCGCCCAGCGTATAGATACCCGTGTCGTACGTATCGAGGATTCCTAATATATTCAGTAAAGTCGATTTTCCGGAGCCCGATGCCCCCATGATGGAAACCATTTCGCCCCGCTCGATGTCGAGGTCGATACCTTTCAAGACATGCAGCGGCGCGCCATTGTAGTATGTTTTGTTTATTCCTTCCAGATGAATCATCGCATCCACTTCCATTTTTATCCATTAGACGTATAAACGGACGAAAACGTTACACTCGAAACCGTAACTTCTTGTCGCCCGATGCGCAAATATAGACCTTTTTCAAATACTATGCAACACAAGGTACTAATTTTTGCCTTCCGATGATATTCCAACGCACTCCGGTTATTTTTGCATCCTATTTCCACTTCTGATTCGTCAAAAAGTTTCAAAATTTTCTTCAGCATGAAACTTTTGTGCCATCGGCAAGAAACTTTTGTGCCACTGCGAGGAAACCTTTGTTTCCTGCCGAGGAAACTTTTACTTGTTTGTCGCTTTGTGTCGTTTTGTAAAAAAGGTTGACTACTTTTTGTCTTATTGGTAGAGCAGGTTGACTCTGGTTTGACTTACTTATAAAAAAGGTTGTCCCTGTATTTGTTTATTCATCCCCAAGGTTGCCATCGCAGGTTTTCCTATACAAAGGTACAGATTTTCCGTCACTTTCCAAGGAGCTTTCAGAAATACATCCAGTACAATGCCAATAAAGAGAGCGACCCGAACAAACTGAATGAAAATTTCTACGGTTGGGAACGTGCTTCATTTGATGCATTGTTAAACTACGACAAACAATTCGGGCTGCACGGATTGAAAGCGTTGGCCGGCTGGCATACGGAAAAGTACAATTACAGAGAAAATACGATGGAACGCTAATATTTTCCGAACAACGACCTGACCGATATGAACGCCGGAGACGAATCCACCCAGTTAAACACCGGTTATACGCGGGAACTTGCTATGGTCTCATGGTTTGCGCGTGTCAATTACGACTATGCTGGGAAGTACCTGTTGGAAGGGAACATTCGTGCGGATGCCTCTTCTCGCTTCGCGGAAGGGAACCGTTGGGGATACTTTCCATCTTTCTCCGGTGCATGGCGCATCAGCGAAGAGGGATTCATGGAAGACGCCAAAGGATGGTTGAACAACCTGAAGCTCCGCGCTTCGTGGGGATTGTTGGGTAATCAGGATGCTTTGGATGATTATTATCCCAGCAAGAACACTTACCAAGTAGACGCCACCTATCCATTCAACGGAACGCTGAATTCAGGCTATTACCAGAGCGAATACAAGTTGGAGTCCATCACTTGGGAGAAGTCCCGCACATGGGGAGTCGGCATCGATGCGACCATCAACAACAAAATCAACGTGACGGTCGACTACTACGACAAGAAAACAACCGGCATCATCATGGATGTATCCGTGCCGGAAGAATTCGGGTTAGATCCATACAAAGATAATGTGGGAGCGATGTCTAATCGCGGTGTAGAACTGATTCTGAGTTACAATAACCGTTGGGGCGATTGGTCATTCGGAGCGACTGGTAACGTTTCTTATAACAAAAACAAAATATTGGACCTGGGCGGTGTCGAGTCGATGGCAGACCCGAACAATAGCAACAAATACAGGAAAGTAGGCGAAGCTATTAACTCTTATTATATGTATCGCACAGCCGGCCTTTTCGAGTCGGACGAAGCAGCACAGGCATGGATGGACCAATATGTCGACCAAGACGGTTATCCGTTCGGAACGGCAGAGTTTAAAGGTGGAGATGTCATTATTGTAGATGTGAATGGAGATGGCAAGATTACATCGGACGACCGCGATTTTGCGGCTCTTCAGACCCGTCTTGGACATACGGATTGAACCTGAATGTGGGTTGGAAAGAATTCGACCTGTCGATGTTGTTCACAGGAGCTGCCGGCGGGCACATCTACCTGACCACCGACGGTCTCGGGTATTTCAAAGGAGACGATTCGCATCCCGCCTCTGTCTGGCTGGACGCTTGGACTCCTGAAAATACGGAAGCAACAATGCCACGTATTGCGTATGACGAAAATTCGCCGAGTATTGCTTACACGACCGATTTCTGGCTGCAAAACACCAGTTACGTGCGCATGAAGAACCTGCAACTCGGATATACGTTCCCCAAAAACTGGTTGGAAAAGCTGCGTGTGCAAAACCTGCGCGTCTACTATTCGGCGGAAAACCTGTTTACGCTCGACAATATGCTGATCAACGCAGACCCGGAAACAACAGTGGAAAGAGTCTCCAATTATCCTTTGTCGCGCACACACTCTTTCGGCATCAATGTGACATTCTAAATCGAAACAATTAAAATAAAAAGAATATGAAACAGATTTATGCATACCTGATTGCAGGAATAACATGCACCTCCTGCTCGGACTTTTTGGATACGGAACCATACGATTCCCTCTCCCCTTCCACCACGTGGCAATCGGAAGACGACGCACAAAGCTTCTTGGTCGGCTGCTACGACGGCTGGGCAGATGCAAACGAAATCCTCTACTTGGATTGCGGTTCGGATATTGGATATGCCAACTTCCAATGGGAATACTGGAAACTGATCGGAAATGGAGGCATGAGTGCTTCGGGGGACGTCTACGATATGTATTCGTTTGACATTATCCGGCGTTGTAACACATTCTTGGAAAACATCAATAACGTCGAATTCGAGGATGAAGCAAAGAAAAACGACATGATTGGGCAAGTGCGTACCATACGAGCCTATCAGTATTTCGACAAAAACTGGTGGTATGGCGGTATTCCTATCATCGAAAATTATGAGACAGCAGAAGAGGCTCAAGTTCCCCGCAACACCGAAGAGGAAGTCAAAGAATATGTATATAATGAAATAGACACAGCCATTACATTACTGAACGACGAACCGGCTGAAAGAGGTTATCTGGCAAAAGGGGCTGCTTTAGCCATCAAGATGCGTTCTGCCCTATATTACGAGGATTATGAACGCGCCAAAGAAGCAGCTCAAGCTATTATGGATTTGGGACAGTATGAACTGGATGCAGACTATACTAACCCGTTTACGGTCGCAGGACAAGATTCTAAAGAAATTATCGCGGCTGTCCAATATATTGAGAATCTGAAGACGCTTTATACCATCGGGCAGATGTATAACAATGGTGATGGCGGCTGGTCGTCCATCGTTCCAACGCAAAACTTAGTCGACATGTACGAAATGGATAACGGGCTGACTATCGATGAGGCGGGCGACTATTACGACCCGGAACATCCATTCGCCAACCGCGACCCACGCCTTGCGATGACAATCGTCTTTCCGGGACAGGATTGGAACGGTCGCGTATACAACACGCTTGACAGCGAAGTAGATGGTTCCACCAATGCCGACTACCCCTCTTCGGCGGACAATGCGTCCAAAACGGCTTTGACATGGTACAAGTATCTTGGTCCGTTCTCTCAATATTCCAATATATGGGCTACGAATGCTTGCCCCATCGTCTTCCGTTATGCAGAAGTACTATTGACTTATGCCGAAGCTGAGAATGAATTGAACGGCCCTTCGGCGACAGTTTACGATCTGCTGGACCAAATCCGGTTACGCGCCGGGCATGTGGAAATAGACCGTAGCAAATACAGTACGCAAGCCACCCTACGCGAACTGATTCGGCGCGAACGCACCATCGAGCTGGCCGGTGAAGGGCTACGGCGTGCCGACATCCTCCGCTGGAAAGACGACAGTGGTAAAATGTTGGCAGAAACTGTATTAAACGGTTCATTGACACGCATCACCGGAACAGTAGACCCAAACGGTTCCGATCCGTATACCCGAGCAACCATCACAGGGACAGACGAACTGATTGAAACCCGCAGTTTCAAGACAACAAACCGTTACCTGCCTATTCCGCAGACAGCCATTGACGCCAATCCCAATTTAGTTCAGAACGAAGGGTATTAGAAAAATAACCATACAAAACAAAAAGAGGGACACCGATATATGACCGATGTCCCTCTTTTTAATTCAAACTATCAAATCTTTTTACATCACGCCACGTTCGCGCAAGCGCTGCTGCCATTTCCAAGCAGAAACCAACGTATCGGCCAACGTCTCCTCAGCTTTCCAGCCAAGCACCTTGTTGGCCCGTTCGGGATTCGCCCAAACTTGTTCGATATCGCCTTCGCGACGGCCTACAATCTTATGCGGAACTTTCACGCCCGTAGCGGCTTCAAACGTGTTGATCAGCTCCAAGACAGAAACACCTTTACCCGTACCTAAGTTAAAGATTTCCATCTCCTTTTCTGACTTACCGCCCAACATGCGATCCATCGCAATAACATGCGCTTTCGCCAAGTCGACCACGTTAATGTAGTCGCGGATGCAAGAGCCGTCCGGCGTGTTGTAATCATCACCAAATACGCTCAGCTCCTTGCGGATACCCATAGCCGTTTGCGTCAGATAAGGAATCAGGTTCTGTGGAACGCCGTTAGGCAGTTCACCGATCTCTGCTGTCGGATGTGCGCCAATCGGGTTGAAATAACGCAAAATGATGCTCTTGAACGGAGCACCTGCGTGGATGGTATCGCGGATAATCTCTTCGTTGATTTGCTTCGTGTTACCGTATGGAGAAGTGGCAGGTTTAATCGGTGCATTCTCTGTAACCGGTAGATTCTCCGGATCGGGCTGTCCGTAAACGGTGCACGACGAAGAAAAGACAATACCTTCAATGCCAAACTCCGGCATCAATTCGAGAAGATTGATCAAAGTCACAACATTATTCCGGTAATACTTCAACGGTTGTTGAACCGATTCGCCAACCGCCTTACTGGCTGCGAAAAGAATAATACCTTTGATACCCGGATGTGCTTTCAGAGCCTCGCGCGTACCTTCTTTATCCTTCAAATCAAGTTTGATAAATGCCGGACGGACTCCCGTAATGCGTTCAATACCGTCGAGCACTTCGATATTAGAGTTCGACAAGTCGTCAATAATGACCACTTCATAGCCGGCATTCTGCAACTCGACAGTCGTGTGCGAACCGATATATCCAGTTCCCCCGGCAACTAAAATCTTCTGTTTCATACTCATGCAGTTTTAAATGTTTCTCTATACAATACCGGAAAATCCCATAAATGCCATCGCCAGCAACCCGGCGGTAATCAATGTAATCGGAGTACCTTTCAATCCCTCCGGAATGCGAGTCATGGCCAGTTGTTCCCGGATACCTGCAAAGATAATCAATGCTAAGGCAAATCCAATGCCCGTAGCCACTGCATATACGACAGACTCCAATAAATTATATTCTTTTTGGATAACGAGGATTGCTACACCAAGCACACAGCAGTTCGTCGTAATCAACGGCAAGAAGACACCCAAAGCCTGATAAAGCGCCGGCGAAACCTTTTTCAAGATAATTTCAATCATTTGCACCAACGCTGCAATAATCAAAATGAAAGAGATGGTCTGCATGAAGCCCAAGCCGAAGACATCAAGGACATATTTCTGCACAAGGAAAGTGACAATCGTCGCAATTGCCAAAACGAACGTAACGGCTGCCCCCATGCCCATTGCCGTATCGACTTTCTTTGATACGCCCAAGAAAGGACAGATTCCCAAAAATTGCGACAATACGACGTTGTTGACGAATACGGCCGCGATAAATATCAATACATATTCCATATATTAATCCTCCTCTTTATGCTTTCTGAAATTTGTTTACGATAGCAATCAAATATCCCAACGCGATGAATGCGCCCGGAGCCAACACGAATATCAACGAACCATATTGCTCAGGATAGAGGGTCAAGCCAAACAGCTTGCCTGTTCCCAGCAATTCTCTCACACCTCCCAACAAAGTCAAAGCGAGCGTGAAGCCGATACCGATACCTAGTCCGTCAAAAGCTGAAGCAATGATTCCATTCTTGGCAGCAAACGATTCGGCACGTCCCAGCACAATACAGTTCACCACAATCAGGGGCACGTACAATCCCAAACTGGCGTTCAACGCTGGCAAGTAGGCCTCCATCAGCAACTGCACCACCGTCACGAATGTCGCAATCAACACAATATAGGCAGGAATACGTACCATGTCCGGAATAATCTTCTTACACGCCGAAATCGCCATGTTCGAACAGATAAGCACAAAGGCGGTAGCCAATCCCATGCTCATACCGTTAATAGCAGAAGAGGTTGTCGCCAATGTCGGGCACATCCCCAACAACAATACGAATGTCGGGTTTTCTGTGATAATCCCGTTCAATAAAACTTTCCAATTATTCATTTTCGTTTCCTCCTTCCTTTGTTGCGTTATCACTCTTAGACGTCGCGCCGGTCGCCCCATCAGAACCCGTATAGGCACTATAAGCCCGGTTAATGGCCTCTAAGAAAGCCCGGCTCGTAATAGTCGCCGCCGTAATGGCATCGACATCGCCACCATCTTTGGTCACAGCCAATGGACCCTCAGCCAAACTACGGCCGATTACGCTCTGCCGGTTCTTATCTGTGCTGAACCACTCTTGCATTTTGGCTCCTAATCCCGGTGTTTCGGCGTGTTGCATAACCGAATAATTCAATAATTTACCCGCCTTATCGAAGCCGACGATAATTTTGATTTCTCCACTAAATCCTTTCATCGTGTTGGTCTCAATCGCCGCACCGACCAGTTCGCCTTCTTTCTTTGCCGGATAAATCTTGAGCGAATCGCCATCACTTGTCGCAGCCATATATGCCTCATCGGACGGATTGTTGTCAAATTCAGGTGTTACTGCTTTAATTGCGGCATTGACAGCTTCAACCTTGGCCATCTCGATCGGCTCGAGCGTCGCACTGTACACGACAGCCAAAATGGCTCCTGCAATCACGCTGATACCCGTCAGCGATAGGAGCATATTAGGTAATGTTGACTTTAACTTTTCCATGCTTATTTTCCTCCCCCAAAATGTTTAGGTTTGATATAACTGTTAATCAACGGAGTCAGCGCATTCATAATGAATATGGCAAACGACATTCCTTCCGGATAAGAACCGAACAAACGGATAATCACCGTCAGTAAACCGATACCGACGCCATATACAAGCATCCCGTTTTTACTCATCGGCGAAGTCACATAATCCGTCGCCATGAAAATAGCACCCAACATCAAACCACCGGAAAGCAAATGAACAAACGGACTTGCATATTGAGCCGGATCCACCAAATGCATAATTCCTGTGAAGACAAATACCGTCACGAAGATAGATACGGGAATATGCCATGTGATAATTTTCTTCCACAACATATAACACATACCCAGCAACAAAGCAATCGCACTGACTTCGCCCAAACTACCACCCATGTTACCAATCAACATATCGGCCGCAGTCGGTAACTTGTCAAGCGCACCTTCATTCATCAACGACAAGACTGTCGCCCCCGTCGTTGCATCCGTATAAGTCATCGGGAAAGGCTTCAAGGCATCTACCAACGGCCACGTCGTCATCTGTGCCGGGAAAGAAATCAACAAAATGATACGTCCCGTCAAAGCAGGGTTGAAGATGTTGTTACCCAAACCGCCAAACGACATTTTACCAATACCGATAGCCGCCAACGCACCGATAGCGATAATCCAAATCGGAAGATTGGAAGGCAGGTTGAACGCCAATAAAACGCCTGTCAGAATAGCCGAACCGTCATAAATCGTCGGTTCTTTTTTCATCAAAAACTTTTGAATCACATATTCAAACAGTACGCAGAAGAATACCGACACCGCCGTTACAATCAGTGCGCCTAATCCAAAAAAGTAAAGTGATACCAAGAAAGCCGGAACAAGGGCAATCAGCACACCATACATGTTTTTACTTATGCTATCACGCCCATGAATATGGGGTGAAGGAGATACATATAATTTGTTTTCCATATTGCCTCGTTTTTATGATTTTCTTGCACGAATAATACCCATCACTTTTCCTTTTCCCGACCGGATATAGTCCAACAACGGCCGGTTTGCCGGACACGTATAACTACAAGAGCCGCATTCGATACAATCTTGTATATAGTTGGCTTCCGCCAATTCCCAGTTCTTATACACTGTATATTTCATCAGGAAAGCCGGATTCAATCCCATTGGACAAGCGCTCACACATTTGGCGCAACGGATACAATCTTGCATTGGTTTACGTACCGATTCCTCTTTCGTCAGAAGCAATACTCCCGAACTTCCTTTCGTTACCGGCACTTCCGCACTGACCAATGCTTTTCCCATCATCGGACCGCCACCGATAACTTTTCCCGTATTTTCAGGCATTCCTCCTGCAGCTTCGATTAATGTGCTGATAGGCGTTCCGACCCGTACCAAGAAGTTCGACGGATTGGCAACCGCCTTACCGGTTACAGTAACAACCCGTTCAAACAACGGTTTGTTTTTCTGAACAGCTTCATATACCGCGTATGCCGTCCCCACATTCTGTACGACAGCTCCCACCGATATAGGCAATGCGCCACTCTTGACTTGCCGACGAATCACAGCATCGATCAACTGTTTCTCGCCTCCTTGCGGATATTTGACTTGAAGAGGCATCACTTCAATACCGGGATACCCTGCTGCCAACTGCGTCAGATGAGCGATAGCATCCCGTTTGTTGTTTTCAATGCCAATCACAGCCCGGTTCACGTTTACAGCTTTCATCAGCAACGTTACGCCAACCAGTATCTCTTCTCCCTTCTCCATCATCAACGAATGGTCGGATGTCAAATAGGGTTCGCATTCCACGGCATTGATGATTACTATCTCCGCCTTATTACCCGGAGGGGGCATCAATTTTACCTGCGTGGGAAAAGTCGCTCCCCCCATACCTACAATTCCGGCAGAAGCGATTTTATCAATAATTTCTTTTGAAGAGAGTGAACATTCTTTCACCAATGCGTCACTACGATCAATCGTCTCTTCCCATTCGTCACCTTCCACGTCGATGTAAATCGCCGGACGCTTATAACCGCTTGTATCAAGCGCATTATCTATTTTGTTCACTTTTCCGGAAACCGACGAATGGATATTCGCTGAAACGAAACCTCCTGCTTTTGCAATAAGCGTCCCGACCTTCACTATATCTCCTTTTTTGACTACAGCCTGAGCCGGAGCTCCGATATGCTGACTGAGCGGTATAATTACCTGCTTAGGAGCAGCCAACGCGGTAATCTTCTTACCGGCAGACAACTTATTTTCGGGCGGATGTATACCTCCGATTCGAAATGTCCTTAGCATATTTATCTGATTTTTATTTTTGATTTGTATCTTCCTTTGTCTCAACTACCTGAACGGGCTCCGGCTTATTGGGAGCTGTTTTGGGTGCCACTTCAGCCGCTTTCGGTTGTGCAGCAGAAGCAGATTCCTTACGGGGAGGGAAATTCAACTCATGAATTGCACCCGTCGGACATACAGCCACACATTTACGGCACAAACGACATTTTGTATAATCAATATAAGCCACATTGTTTTCCACCGTAATCGCTTCGAATGGACATTCTTTTGCACATTTTCCACATCCGATGCAAGCATTTGTACACGCTTTTCTTGCAACAGCCCCTTTATCTTTGTTCACACAGCTCACAAAAACACGGCGTGATTTCGGTCCTTTTTTCCTTAATTCAATAATATTCTTCGGGCAAGCCTTCACACAAGCACCACAAGAAGTACATTTATCTTCATCCACTACGGGCAAGCCGGTTTCCGAATCTATCCGGATTGCGCCAAAATTACAGGCAGCCACACAGTCGCCATACCCCAAACAGCCGAACGTACATCCCGTTTCTCCTCCATACAATGTAGAAGCGATTGCACAACTCTTTACGCCATCATACTGATTTGTACGTGGACGCGCCGTACATGAACCATTACAACGGACAACTGCCACCTTGGGTTCTGCCTCCGCAACAGTTTTTCCCAAAATCGTAGCGATTTTTTCCATGACAGGCGCCCCCCCCACAGGACATAACATCCCGTCAAGTGTATCAGCTTTCACACAAGCCGACGCAAAACCACCACATCCTGGATACCCACAACCACCACAATTCGCACCGGGCAAAACCTCTTGCACCTGTGCAATGCGAGGATCTTCATACACCTCAAATTTTTTAGCGCAAGCGTATAAGAATACAGCACCTATCGCTCCAATCGCTCCTAATGAAATAACAGCAATTAAAATCATGATATACTTGTCAATTTAGTTTTTTCAATGTAAACACGAATCGCCTTTTCAGACGACTCCGCAAGCTATATAAGACACTATAATAAGGGATCAACAACACCAATCCAAAAATTCCGATTGTTGTTTCTTCCCAATGCAGGCAAGATCCCAATATGATTGCCGCAAGTACCACCAAAAGCGGCCCGACGAAAGCCAAAAGCACCGCTTGCATCCCCAATGAAGCCTGGCCGCAAACCAACACCTCTTCATTCACACGAAATGAAGCAGAGCGATCATCAGGAACCTCAATGGTTTTTTCCTTGCTTTCGGAAGCCGTACAGACACCACGGGCATGACATCCGGCACAAGCCGATTGCTGAACAATCCGAACATAAACCACGCCATTCTCTATCTTCTCTACGATTCCACTATGACTAATACTTTCGCTCATATTTGTAATCTCGACATTGCAAAATCGAGGCAAAAGTAAATAATATTTAGTTATTCTGTCAATAATCCGGCTTTATTTTTCCGCTATAAACCTAAAAAAACTTACCATCTGTAACTGAACCCAAATGTAAGCGCTTCGTTCACCTGAAGGAACGTGTCTTTCAAATCTTCATTCCTGTATCCGGCATCATCATACCGAAGATTGAGGTTGATTTGCGTGGAGAAAAATCGACTAATAGCCATCTCCAACCGATTTTCCAGTACCCAGAAAACACGATGATAACTTGTATCATATTCAAAACGAGAAGTCCAAATCGTATTCCGATTAAATTGCCATTTCAAATTCGCTTTGATATTCGATCCGACATAGGTCTGATGATTCTTGATGCGTCCTTGATCATCCAACTTACTTCCATCAAAACCATGACGGCCAAAATCAAACCGCTCTTTAAAACGGGAGTACCGGTAAGTCAAAGACAACGGAGCAAGGTTAATATCGAAATGAATGTTCCGATATTTGTTCCCCGGCAATTTCTTATCAAGGTTATACTTCATACCCAAACTGGTCGTAACCGTCAACGGAGCAAGGAAGCCGGAAAGTCGCGTCACAGTATCATTCGTATTATATGTGTTGAACAATTTACTATTCACATTCAAGTCAAAAGAATAATACCAATTGCCATAAGCCTGATAACCGAAGTTACTGTGTATCCGAAGATCATTGTCCGTAATGCTGACACTTCTCACCGTATCCTTAGGCGCATTATTTGCCGAGATTTTTAACTCAAGTTCATTCGTCAACTTGATTTTATCCTTATTGTAATCATATTTAAAATAGTTCCTTGTATTCAGGTTGATATTCGTCTGCTGGTTTCCATCGTGCCAGTTTTTAGAAAAATAGGCTTGAGCAAATTGAATGTTACTTTCAAAATTAGAAGTCCAATACCGGCGTTCCGGCAAAAAACGTACCGGCGCATCGACATCACTAAAAGCCTTATTCGGTTCCTCCTCTATTTTTATCAATTCCGGTATATTGGTGGCCCGCTTTATCACATGGGCATGCATGGTATCCGTCGGCAAATCACGTTCCGAATAACGAAAATACTCCGGATGATTCAACCGGATATAATCATACAATTCCTGTTTTATTTTCATCTGAAGCCGTTCGTTGGCAAAAAGAGTTGTATCCGGTTTCCAAATGGGATAACGTGAGAACTGCTTTTCAATGAAATGTTTGTCATATAGCTGCAAGTCTGAGGGGAAAAGGCCTCCTCTAAATATGATCGGAACAAAAAGCGGGTCCACAATCATCGTGTCTTGCAAAGTCATCCACGGCTTTACCACTGTCGTCGAATCGCGCACCCAATCCACCCAATATTGAGCTTCCGGAGATAATGTGATTTTATCTTTTTCCAAAAAACGAAGCAATTGAGAACTGGGAGCGACAGGTTGCGTATAACTACTGTTCATCCGTTCAAACTGAGAACGCAAATCCGGAATCTTATCCCATTCGATTTCTTCCAAATCCAACAACGGGAAGGTGTCTATCTCCGTCGGAGAGACAACGCTATCCGACAAGCTTTTCTCAAGTGGATTCGCATCTTGCGCATGTACGCTTATCCCCTTCAAACAAAACAATCCAACAAATAATCCTATAACAATCCCCTTCATCATTGCTTATCGTTTTTACTTCCCGTGAAATATATGTGCAAAATTAATAAAAAAACCAATTAAGCACGCGATTTATCGTCCAATGGCACTTATTTCTCCATCTTTCGGCCGTTTACATCCGGGTAAGTCCGTTTGGGATTCTTTGGGAACCACCCTTTTAAAACCCGTTCTTCCTGTTCAAAAATTTCCTTGATTGACCAAAAAGAAGAAAAAGCAAATACACCGCAAAGAGCCGACACCAAAATATCCGCAATAAACAATGCCGCCACGATTCCGGCAATCCCCAATAACAGAAACACCCACCAACATCTCGTTCCCCAATAATATTCGGATTTGATCACTATCGGGTGAAACAAACCAATTATCAAAAATGTGGCAATTCCGATCAACAATCCATGAAAATGAATACTCTCCATATCTCTTTACAACTTTAGACGCAGAACAAAAAAGGCAGCCTTTTCAGAGGTTGCCTTTCTTTAATGGATATACATATCTCGTCAACTATAATCATTAATTTCCCGTAGTATCCGCAGAGGAAGCATCCGCAGGTTGTTGAGCCGTACCAAAATTAGGAGCAACCGTATTCGGATCAATCGATACCGCGTTATTTACCTGTTCTTGGATCTCTGACTGAGTGGCTTGGTTCGCTCTCGGTATAAAAGCCGTTATCACCACGCTCAATACAACCACCGTTCCGGCAAGTGTCCATGTTGCTTTTTCAAGGAAATCCGTCGTCTTGCGAACACCCATAATCTGATTAGAAGAAGAAAATCCGGAAGCCAAGCCTCCTCCTTTTGAGTTTTGAATCAATACGATTAGAATCAACAGTATTGATGCGATCAAAATCAAGATAGAAATAAATACGTACATTTTTTGTTCTATTTTTTAGTGTTAATAATCAACTTTTCCAAAAATCTAATTTGGTCTGCAAAGTAAGCATTTTTTTCTGGATTTTTCAAGTTTAAATTTTTAATTATCAGTAACGCCTTTTCATAACGCTTTTGCTTGATATAAATATGGGCCAACGTTTCCGTAAAATAGGAGTCGTTCAAAGGCCTATGCAGTTCGGTTTCTCCCTCCGGCAAATCGTTTTTTCCCTCCGGCAAACTATACGCAACAGGCTCTTCTGAAAGCATCTCTTCTTCCGGTTCATCCATTCGCTTGCGTTGACGATCTTTTTCAATAAAAGAATCTATCAAATCTTGATGCTGTAATGGGACGTCGGGAGTTTCATCCGTACGGATATGTGTTTCAGACAATGACCAATGCAAATAGTCTACCGAAGCCGACGGTTCAAAAAGAGGCGATTCTTTTTCCTCCTGCGCTTGTTTTTGGTTCAATAAAAACGCATCAATCAAAGAGAAAGCATCGGATTGGCCGGCCTGCTCCTTTTCATCCACCGATGCCAAATGCAAACCAAAACGTTCTCCTTCTATCAACATAAACAATTTTCGGCGATCCGGCACGCATACAGCCATTTTCTTCAATGCTGAACCGAAACGAACATCGTTTAACTTCGCCAAATTCTTCAAATATAACAAACGGGCTATCGAAAAATAGGGAAATTCATCCACAATCAATTTCAATTGCGGAAGGGTTTCCTCCGTCAACTTTTCGGGATGCTCCATCAAACGATATAAATCCTCGGCCTTCATCTTTTACCAATTAGCCACCGTCGCGTTGTATATCTGGTCGACAAGCTCGTCAACGATTTCTTCACACAACTGGTCCTGTACATCTTGCAGCATCTGTGTCGCATCAAACTCCCGATAAGCTGAAAAACTCTGTTCAAAATCTTCTTCCGGATTCACACGATTCGAATAACGGACACGGATTGTAATGGTCAACTTTGTTTGCGATGCATACGCATCCTCTTTGACCGCCATAGGTGTCAAATCATACCCC
>CALUTX010000024.1 GCA_944323815.1 uncultured Parabacteroides sp.
CAAAGGAGGAAATCATTAATATGTATCTGAATAAGTTTGATTTCCTGTATAATGCGGTGGGCATCCGGTCGGCGGCGCGTGTTTACTTTGACAAGACGCCGAAAACGTTGAAGACGGAAGAGGCGGCGACGTTGATAGGCATGTGCAAGAATCCCTCTTACTTCAATCCGGTGCGGCGGAACGAACGGACGCGGGGACGGCGGAATGTCGTGCTCGACCAGATGTACAAGGCGGGTTATCTTTCCAAAGCTGAATGCGATTCGTTGAAGGCGTTGCCTTTGGTCTTGCATTTCAATCGGATGGAACACAAAGATGGGCTGGCGCCTTATTTCCGGGAGTATTTGCGTCTGACCTTGACGGCTCCGAAGCCGGACCGGAAGAAATACAGGGGATGGCAAATGCAGCAGTTCAAGGAAGATTCGATTGCGTGGGAGACGAATCCGCTTTATGGCTGGTGCAATAAGAACAAGAAGCCGGATGGCGAATATTATAATGTATATACAGATGGCTTGAAGATTTACACGACGATTGATTCCCGTATGCAGCAGTATGCGGAAGATGCCGTCCGCGAGCATATCGGCGGCTATCTGCAAAATGCGTTCTTTAAGGCGAAGAAGGGAAAATCCTATGCGCCGTTTTCCGAGGATTTGCGTCCGGGCGAAGTGGACACGATTTTCATGCGTGCCATGCACCAGACCGATCGTTATCGGGCGATGAAAAAGGCCGGAGCGAAAGAGAAGGAGATAACGGAGGCATTCAATAAGCCGGTGGAAATGCGGGTCTTCAGTTGGCATGGGCAGATAGACACGGTCATGACGCCGCTCGACTCGATTCGGTATCACAAGAGTTTCCTGCGTTCCGGTTTTATGTCGATGGACCCGCGGACGGGACACGTGAAGGCCTATGTGGGAGGCATCGACTATAACAATTTCCAATATGACATGGTGAACGGCGGGCGGCGGCAAATCGGCTCGACCATCAAGCCATTCTTGTATTCGTTGGCGATGATTGAGGGCATCAGCCCGTGTGAAGAGATGTTGCATGTGCAGCAGCGGCTGACGGATGAGAACGGTCGTCTGTGGGAACCGCGCAATTCCAATAAGCAGCGGATTGGCGAGATGGTTTCTGTTCAATGGGGATTGCAGAACTCGGACAACTGGGTGACGGCTTGGCTGATGAGCCGTTTGTCTCCTTATGCTTTTGTCCGCTTGTTGCATTCGTTCGGGTTGAAGAATGAAATGGATCCGGTGATTTCGATTTGCTTGGGAACGCCGGATGTGTCGGTGGGCGAGATGGTAAGTGCTTACACCACATTTGCTAATAAGGGAATCCGGGTGGAGCCGTTGTATGTGACACGGATTGAAGATTCATACGGAAATACGATTGCCAGCTTTAATCCGCAAATGAGCGAGGTGCTGACAGAAGATGCCGCCTACAAGATGCTCCACATGCTGAAGAGCGTGATTGACGACGGGACCGGTCGGCGTGTCCGCTTCCGTTATAATATCAAGGCGCCGATGGGCGGCAAGACGGGGACGACACAAAATAATTCCGATGGTTGGTTTATGGGATTTACTCCGAGTCTGGTGTCCGGTGTCTGGGTCGGCGGAGAAGATCGTTCCATCCACTTTGACCGGATGTCGGAAGGGCAAGGGGCTAATATGTCATTGCCGATTTACGGACTTTATATGCAAAAAGTGTATGCGGACAAGACATTGGGATATTCGCAAGAGGAAGACTTCGAGATTCCGGAACAGTATGCGAATCCCTGTCAGGAAACCTCTGATGAAGAACGGAAGCATTTGCCGACGGATGTCGGAGGCATCGATGAGATGTTTGAATAAACGCAAGCATCCGTCATAATAGATGGATGCTTGCCGATTTTCAAAGACATAAAGAATAGAAGCCATGTATAGACAGCGAAACACGTTATTCATTATCATTTTGTTCTTTCTGAGTGCGGCGTCCTTATTGCGTGCGCAAAATCCTCAGAGAGAATTGGAAAAACTGCAACAGCATTATATCCAATCTTTACTTTCCAATGACGAACGGACGGCCTCTTTGGTTGAACTGTTGTCGAAGATTCAGCGCGAGCAGGAGATTTCCGATCAAGTGGTCGTTGAATTGCATCAGCGGTATCCATTTGATTTGGAGCAAATCAATCATTATGTGGAGACAATCCGCGAAGACGGCTCATGGCCGGACATCAACTATCAGGACCAGAAGCGTTCGGGCTGGAGCGTGAAGTAACATGCCGATCGGATTTTGCTGCTCGCGAAGTTATACAGGGCAGAAGAAGGATATTGTTCTTGGGAATCCCGATTGGAGGAAGTGATTCATCGGGCTTTGGATTATTGGTTTCAGAACAAGCCGGTTTGCAAAAACTGGTGGTACAATGAGATTGGCATTCCCAAGGTATTGGGGCCTGTGTTCCTCTTGATGAAAGAGCAATTAAGCCCGCAGGAAAAGCAAGCTGCCGTGGAGGTGATGGAAAAAGCCCGGTTTGGCATGACGGGGCAAAACAAGGTGTGGTTGGCCGGCAATGTCTTAATGCGCGGCTTGTTGCAGGATGATTATGCGCTGGTGCAGGCGGCGCGAGATACCATCGTTTCCGAGATTCGGACAGACCGGGTGGAGGGCATCAAAAGCGACTGGAGTTTTCACCAGCATGGCCCGCAACAGCAGTTTGGTAATTATGGACTGGCTTTCTTGACGGAGATGGCCACTTATTCGGAGCTATTTGCCGGGACTGCGTTTGCATTGACAGCGGAACAGCAGGCGGTTTTGAACTCCCTTTTGCTGAACGGTTATCGCTGGATTGTGTGGAAAGGCTATATGGACGTGAATGCGTTGGATCGCCAGCTATTTCAGAATGCGCAGAAGCATAAGGCCTTCAGTCTTGCATTCGTGACAAGTTCATTGATGAATGGTTCAGCCTCTGCCGAGGATAAAAAGCAGATGACAGATTTCTTGCAGGATAATTATATCGGGCACACCGACGCATCGAATTTTACAGGGCATAAACATTTCTGGGATTCCGACCAGACTGTCCATCGTTCAAGTCGTTGGATGGCTTCTGTGAAGATGGCTTCCGAGCGGGTCATCGGGACGGAGTTGGTGAATGAAGACAACTTGAAAGGCTTTTACATGGGCGATGGTGCCCTCTATACCTATTGTCGGGGCGATGAATATCTGAATGTCTTTCCTTTTTGGGATTGGCGTAAGATACCCGGCATTACTTCTTACGAGAGCGATGCGCCTGTCCCGGCTTTTAAGCGTTATGGAGCGCATGTCAGGAATGAAACCGATTTTGTCGGCGGCGTCACGGACGGGCGCACTGGTATGACGGCGATGCAATTGAATCGGGATGGCTTGCAGGCCTGCAAATCGTGGATATGCACGGATGAATTTGTCCTCTGCTTGGGAGCGGGCATACAGGCCGACACGACGTTGGCGGTGACGACCTCCATCGAACAACGGAATAAACAAGGGGATTTACTCTATTACACCGGAGGAAAATGGCATTTGTTGGAGGGAAAGCGAGTGTTCCCTTCGGAAAAATCCCGCTTCTTCCATGACCAGACTGGCTACATCTTGTTGCAGCCCTCGGTTTGCGTTGCGGCTGCCGAGAAGCGTTCGGGGCGTTGGTGCGATTTTATGGGCTCTTATGCGCCCAAGGTGGTGGAAGGCGAGGTCGTTTCTTTATATATCGAGCATGAAAAGGAGCCCGATGCTTCCTATCAGTATCTGATTTTGCCTGCCTCTTCGAAAGAGCGGACGGCCTCTTTCCCGACAGACTCGATTGCTGTAATCGAAAACAGCTCATCCGTTCAGGCGGTTCGTCTGGGGAATGTGTTGTATGTGACGGCCTACGAGCCTTGTCTGTTGCCTCTGCAATCCGATGGGCAGATTGAGATAAAGACACCGGGCGTGTACATGTTTCAGCAAAAGGAGGCGGGAACGTGGCTGATTCATGCCACCGACCCGACGCAGAAACAAACGCGGTTGTCGCTCGTCATAAATGGAGAAGCGGTGAATATCGACGTGCCGGCAACTTCTCCCCGCGGGAAAACGATACAGATAATCCATCATACATTATGAATAAGATAGTAATACAGAACGCGACGATTGTCAACGAAGGACGTACATACAACGGCTCTGTCCGGATTGAAGGCGAGCAGATAAAGGCTGTTTGCGAAGGGAAAATGCCTGTGATTGAGGCGGATGTGCAGGTGATAGATGCGACGGGCATGCTTTTGTTTCCGGGCGTCATTGACGACCAAGTTCATTTCCGCGAGCCGGGACTGACCCACAAAGGAGACATTGCCAGCGAAAGCCGGGCGGCTGTTGCCGGAGGCGTGACGACCTTTATGGATATGCCCAACACGAAGCCGCAGACGACGACGCTTGCCGATTTGGAGTGGAAATTCAACCGAGCCGCCGAAACCTCTGTGGCCAACTATTCTTTCTTCTTCGGGGGAACCAATGACAATATGGATGCGATTCGGAAGCTGGACCGGAGCCGTGTACCGGGGCTCAAACTCTTTTTAGGTTCTTCGACCGGCAATATGTTGGTCGATAAGCGGGAAAGTTTGGAACGTATTTTCGGCGAAGCCGGGATGCTGATTGCCGTCCATGCTGAGAAGGAAGAGGTCATCAAGCGGAACATCGCTCATTTCACCCGCTTGTACGGAGAGGATTTGGATATTTCGTTTCACCCTAAAATCCGTAGTGAGGAGGCTTGTTATGCTTCGTCGTCGGAGGCTGTCGAGTTGGCGACTCGTTTGAATGCCCGCTTGCATCTCCTGCATCTGTCGACGGCGAAGGAGCTGACGCTCTTGGACAATCACTTGCCTTTGAGTGAGAAAAAAATCACGGGTGAAGTATGCGTGCATCATTTATGGTTTCACGATGGCGATTATGCCCGCTTCGGTAATCGCATCAAGTGGAATCCGGCCATCAAGACGCTGGCAGATCGCGCGGCCCTGCGCAAAGCTGTTGCGGACGACACGCTGGACATCGTGGCGACCGACCATGCGCCGCATCTCTTGGCAGAGAAGGAGGGCAGCTGCCTGAAGGCGGCATCAGGCGGACCGTTGGTGCAACATTCATTAGTGGTCATGCTGGAGCTGGCACAAGAGGGATATTTCACATACGAGCAAGTTGTCCGGAAGATGGCACATGCGCCGGCAGAACTGTTCCATATTGATCGGCGCGGTTATATCCGTCCGGGCTATTATGCCGATTTGGTGTTGGTGGATCCCCGGAAGACGTGGATGGTAAGCCAGGCGAATATTTTGTACAAATGCGGTTGGTCGCCTTTTGAAGGCTATACGTTCCATCATGCCGTTTGGAAGACCTTTGTCAACGGGCAGTTAGTCTACGACGAGGGACAGATTGACGAGGAAGTGCGCGGGCAGGAGGTCAAATACATTCCGTGACGCTGCGTCACGGAATATTCACCAGCTTATGCGTTTGCAGGCTCAGCCGCCATTCCGGATGGCGGAGGATGTAGTCGATGACGGCCTGCGTGTTCTGGCAGGAACAGGGCTGGAGGAAATGCCACGCCGCATTCATACGCGCATATTCCGTTACATCTTGTCCCGTATAAACCACCTTTATTTCATCCATATGCTTTAACTGCAAAGGCGCTCCTTTGGGCGAACAGGTGACCCAGTCGATGCCATCGGGCAGCGGATGCGTCCCGTTTGTTTCGATGCTGATGTATTTCCCCGCTTCGTGCAGGCGGTCGATGAACGGCTGGTCAATCCAAAGCGACGGTTCGCCGCCCGTCAGCACAACAAAGTCGGACGGATAGGCCGAGATGGCTTCCAGAATCGCCTCGTCGGACATGAGCGTGCCCGTTTCGTGCCGGGTGTCGCAGAAACTGCATTTCAAGTTGCACCCTGAAAACCGGATGAAGACAGCCGGCGTCCCCGTATAAAAACCTTCTCCCTGAAGGCTGTAGAAAATCTCGTTAATCTTTCTCATAAATAGCGATGTTTCCTTCTGATTCCTGCACTTCCACTTTGTAGCAAGTCGGGAGCTGGTCGCAAATCCACTTGGCGATGTTCTCGGCGGTGGGATTGAAAGGCAATATTTCGTTGAGGTCCTGATGGTCTAATTTCTCTTTGATGGCTTGTTTGATTTGGCTGAAATCGACAACCATGCCGTCGGCGTTCAGCTCTTTCGAGCGACAATAGACCGTGATCATCCAATTGTGACCGTGCGGATATTCACATTTGCTTGCGTAAGACAGCTTCAGATGGTGAGCTGCCGATATTTCCATTCGTTTAATAACCGTGTACATACAATAATCTCTTTTTTCGTTTTATCTTTCCATCTAATGTCACCTCGATGTGCCTGCAAAATTAGGAAAAACAAACGGAAAGCTCCTTCTTCCCGGCGGGTAAATTTGGATAGGTCCGTTGTGTGTCAGGAAATGGAAGCGGGAGCCAAAGCTCTCTACTTTCTTAAAAAATATGTTTTATAATATCTTTTTTTATTTGCTCAGTAATGAAAAATGCCCCATCTTTGCGTCCAGATAACCTAAACAATCTTTTTGCCTTAAAGACGATGCCTTAGTTAAACTCTGAAGAGGACTTTTCACCAAAAGGTCCTCTTTATATTTTTATAAGACAACATGAAAAGATAGTTGTCAGTGTTTCTTTTTGAGAAAAAGAGTTTATATTTGCATTTAGTAAACGAAGTACGCATGAAAGATAGTCCGCAGGAAAACTTTGAACGCATTTATAAAGTGTATTATCCGAAAATGTTCGCATTCGCCAAACAATATGTAGGCTCGGATGCGGATGCGGAGAATATTGTGCAAGATGTGTTCCTTGTGCTTTGGGAAAAGCGTGATGAGCTGGAGATGACGACTGCGCTTGTCACCTTTTTGTTTACGTTAGTGAAGAACCATTGCTTGAAGTTCTTGCGCCATCGGGTGGTGGAAGAGGCGTATAGCAATTATGTCAGAGAGGAGTGGAGTTTCAAATTGTATGCTTTGGAGTCGTTCGACTATTCTTATCAGTCGGAGAAAGAGTTGCGCGCCATCATCCGTCGGGCGCTCGACACGTTGCCCGAACGTTGCCGGGAAATTTTCATCAAGAGCCGTTTCGAAGGATTGAAGTACAAAGAAATATCCGAGGCGCTCGGCATATCGGTCAATACGGTAGAAAACCAAATGGCCATCGCACTCCGCAAACTGCGAGTCGCCTTGAAAGATTATTTGCCTTTGTTCCTGTTTTTGGTCAGCTGAGAAGAAGAAAAAGTTTCATGCCGGAGAAACTTTAGTTTCCTCGCAGTGAAACAAAAGTTTCTTGCCAGTGAAACAAAAGTTTCATGGGAAAGAAAAATGTGAAACTTTTTGACGAGAAAATTGTAGAGTTAAATAATCTTTATTTTTGGTTTCGCTTTGGTGGTTTTGGGACGGAAAAGGGTTTTACAGGTACAAAAGGAAGAAAAATGTACGAATTATTATCGAAATATATCACGGGAGAAATCTCGACGGAAGAGAAACAGCAGTTGTTACAACGGCTGAAAGAGGACGCCACGTTCCGGAAAGAGGCTGCGGACGTGGTCAATCTTTCGGCACTCATGGCGATGGCAGGCGAGGAGTCGGAAGCGTCCGAATTTCGTTATCGGATGTTTGTCCGGCAGCGTAAAAAGCGGACATTTTGGATAGGCGTGCGTCGGGCGTCGCGTTATGCGGCGGTGGTGTTGCTGTCTGTGTTGTCTACCTATTTGTTGATGAACCATTTGGTGGGGGAAGGTTCGGGCGAACCCCACTATCAGGCGTTTCTGACGCCTGCCGGACAACGGGCGAAGGTGATACTTGCCGACGGGACGACCGTCTGGCTGAATGCCAATTCCTCGCTCCGTTATCCCGAACGTTTCGACACGAAGTCGCGTGAAGTCGAGTTGCAGGGCGAAGCCTTTTTCGAGGTGAAGAAAGAGGGTGGGAAGCCCTTCGTGGTCAAGACCAGCAAGATGGACATCGAAGTGACGGGGACGAAGTTTAACGTGAATGCCTACGGGACGGAAAAGAATTTTGTGGTGTCGTTGGTCGAGGGGACTGTTTCGGTCGATTGCGCGAACGACCGCGGGCACCGGTTCGGTTTGCGTCCGAAGCAGATGATTATTGTGTCCGACTCTTCGTCGGAAATCAAAGAATTTGAAAATACCGATTTCATGTCGTGGACGGAAGGTGTGTTTATCTTTGACGACATGCCGCTGAGCGACATCATCCGGAAGTTGGAATTGTATTACGACGTTTCGATTGTCGTGAAAAACACGAAACTCGGTTCGTACCGTTATACCGGTAAATTCCGGCAACGAGACGGCGTAGAGAGCGTTTTGAAGAAACTGCAAATCGTCTATCCCTTCTCTTACACGAAGGACGACGAACGGAATTTGATAACATTGCAATGATTTATATACAAGAAGAACATGTCTAATTTAGAAAAACGGAATGCCTATGGGAAATAAACAGTAAAATTTTTATCACAATAAAAGAAGGCAGGCGGGTGTGGGGACACCCGCCTGCCGAAAGAGAAAAATATCTAACACTTAGTCGAATAAAAGTATTAAACATTTAATTTACAAAGGTATGAGAAAATATGCTTTGTCGGGATTATTATATCGAAAAAAATGCTTTAGAAGGTTTTTTAATAGTATGAGAATATCTGTCGTAATGCTGTTTGCCTGTGCATTCGCATCTTTTGCGTCAAATGCCAATTCACAGACGGCCAAAGTGAAAATCATGAGCACCCAAATGACGGTTGGCGACTTTATTGAGCAAGTCGAAGCCGAAACGGATTATATGTTTGTGTATAATAAGAAAGAGATAGATGCCGACCGTGTCGTTTTGTTGAAGGCAGGTGAAAACAAAGTGGTCGATTGCCTGCGGAATATTTTCGAAGGCTCGGGTATCAGTTATGTATTTGAAGACGATTACATCGTGCTGACGAAACGGGGGAATAAAACGATGACTCCCATCGTTCAACAATCAGGGAAGACCATTACGGGAACAATTGTCGACGAAAGCGGTTTGCCCATCATCGGAGCCAACGTTGTGGAGAAAGGAACCACCAACGGAACCGTTACGGACATGGACGGGAAATTTTCGCTGAATGTCAGTTCGGAAAATGCGGTGGTAGTGGTTTCTTATATTGGTTATATAGAACAACAGTTATCTATTGGAACACAAAAGAACTGGAATCTGGTATTGAAAGAGGACTCGCAAAGTTTGGATGAAGTGGTCGTTGTGGGATATGGAACACAGCGTAAGGGAAATATCGCCACATCTGTGACAACGATTAAAGCTGAAACATTACAAGATCGTCCGGTTCAGACACTTGGTGAGGCTTTGCAAGGACAAGTCCCGGGTTTGAGTGTGACGGGAAGTGCAGCTCCGGGTTCTTCTCCGACGCTTCAGTTACGCGGTTCTTCGGTGTTGAATTCGAATAATTCTTCTTCGCCCTTGGTTTTGGTGGATGGTGTTCCGGCTGATTTCAACTTTTTGAATCCGGAAGATATTGAAAGTATCAACGTGTTGAAAGATGCCGCTTCGTCTGCCATTTACGGATCGCGTGCGGCTAACGGCGTATTGTTGATTACAACGAAGCGGGGAAAAGAGGGTAAACCGACCTTCCGTTACAACGGTTCCGTTGGTGTAAATACGCCAATGAATATGCCGGAAACAATCAGTTCGGCACAATATGCTCGTATTAGAAATGAGGCAGCTGCCAATATGAATCAAGATCCGATTTATTCGGCAGATCAAATTGCAGCTTATGAACAAGGTGGGGATCCGCGTTATCCGAATACCGACTGGTTGGATTTGGTAATCCAAAACAGTGTAACGACCCGTCACGGGATAGAGGCTTCCGGCGGAACGGAAAAGGTGAAGTATATCGTCAGTGCAGGGGTTGACCATCAGACCGGTATTTTCCCGCAGACGCAGCAAAATGTGTTTAATGTCCGTTCGGCAACCGATATTGCCATCAGTAAAAAGTTTGATGTTTCGTTTGATATCCGTTATCAATTGCGGGATTTGGAAGAATTGGGTAATCAACAGGATATTTATAAACAAGTGATAGGTGCGGATCCGACCATGTTGGCGTATAACCCGGATGGTTCGTATGCTTATAATGCCGGTTTCTTCACAAATCCGTTGGTCGCATTATACGAAGGTGGACAAAAATATACTAATCGGCATGAGGCATCTGGTCTTTTTAAATTGAATTATGAAATTATAGATGGATTGACCTTTACGGGAATCGCTAATGTGAAATACACATTCAAAGGACAAGAACAACGGACTCGTAAATTAAGATATTATAATTATTTCACACAAGAAACTTTTGAAAAGGGAGAAAATAGTTTTTCAGACCGTCGTGATCAAAATGCTTATTACAATTTACAGGCGTTGTTGAATTATAAGAAAAGTTTCGGTTTGCATAACTTGGATATATTAGCCGGTTATCAGCAGGAAAATGAGACGAGTGATTGGTTGTCAGGTTATCGTTCTGGTTATCCGACGGATATTATTTGGGAATTGAATCCCGGACCGAAAGATAACTGGGGTAACGATGGAAATGGAGAACATTGGGCATTGGCTTCGTTTATCGGTCGTATCAATTATGATTATGACAATAAATACATCTTGTCGTTGAGTATGCGTTCGGATGCTTCGTCCCGTTTTGCGTCAGGGCATCGTTGGTCTACGTTCCCTTCTGTTGCAGCCGCTTGGCGTCTTTCACAAGAGTCGTTCATGGAAGGAACACGCAATTGGTTGGATGACTTGAAGCTTCGTTTCTCTTGGGGACAAACCGGTAATGCCAATGGGTTGGGTTTGTATCCGAGTTATACATTGATTTCGACAGGTGGATTAATTTTAAATAACAGTTATCAGCAAATTGCCCAATTGAAATCAATCGGAAATGAAGAGTTGACATGGGAACATTCAGATATGTTTAATATTGCGGTGGATGCGAAGTTGTTGAATAGCCGTTTGAATTTTATCGGGGAATATTATATCAAGAATACGAAGGATATTTTGTTGGCAATGCCTGTTCCATTGGAATATGGATTTGGTAATCCGAATATGAATATCGGGCAAGTCCGCAACAAAGGTTGGGAATTGTCATTGAGTTGGAGTGACCGGATAAATGATTTTGGGTATACTATTTCAGCCAATTTGTCGGATAACCGCAATGAGGTTATTGATTTAGGTGATACCGGTCCATGGAAAGGTTCAAATACTTATACAGAAGTAGGACTGCCGTTCAATTCCATTTATGGATATGAATCAATGGGACTGTTCCAATCGGATCAAGAGGTAGCTGATGCACCTTTCCAGAATTCAAGAACAGGGGCAGGTGACATTCGGTATAAAGACCAAAATAATGATAATAAGATCGATGCCAACGACCGAGTAGTCTTAGGCGATCCGAATCCACATTTCTTGTATGGTTTGAATTTGGCATTTGATTATAAGAACTTTGATTTGAGTATGTTCTTCCAAGGAATCGGGCAGAAAGATCGGATTGTGATGGATAATTTTGTGCGTCCGTTATATGATGCAACGATTTTTGAACATCAGTTGGATTATTGGACGTCTCAAAATACAGATGCCAAGTATCCGCGTATTTTGAACAAGGATGACGGTTCACATAATTATGAAACATCGGATTATTGGATGATCAATGCCGGTTATTTACGTATGAAGAACCTGACGTTCGGATATACGATTCCGCGTAAGGTCTTATCTTCAACCGGCTTTAGCCGTGTACGTGTCTATTTTACGGCAAATAACTTGTTTACCATCTCTGATTTTGTTCCGGGAATGGATCCGGAAGCTTCCAGTGCGTGGGCATATCCGTTCTGTCGTACTTATTCGTTTGGTTTGAACGTTCAATTTTAAAAAAGAGAAAAGATGAAGACAATAAAAAAATATTTGTGTGCGATTGCTTTTTCGTTGGGATTGGTTTCCTGTGACAGTTTTCTGACTACGCCCCCTTTAGATCAAATTTCAGAGGATCAATGGTGGAGTGATAAGAATCAGGCAGAGATGATGGTTAAAGGTGCTTATCAATATATTTATGGACCGGAAGATATTGCATATCGGGATTGTTTTAGTGATAATGCAATTCGAAGAAATCATAACGATACGCAAATTGGTAATGGAACTTATACAACATCAAATGGTACTGTTAGGAACGAATGGAAATATGATGAAGTTGCCAAATTGAATTATATTTTAGAGGGATTGGAGAAGGCAAAAGGATATCTAACAGAAGCTGAATATTCGCGTTATACTTCTGAGGTTCGCTTTATTCGGGCGTTTATTTATTATAACATGATATTCTATTTTGGAGATGTCCCTTTGATTACAAAGACATTGACGGTAGCAGAATCTCGTGAAACGTCTCGGCAACCTCGTCAGGAAGTTTTGGACTTTGTTTTGGATGAATTGGAAAATTATGTTCTTCCGAATATCAATGCATTAGAGGTTAATGAAACGGGTCGAGTAAATGAGCAGGTAGTGAATGCCTATCTTTCTCGTGTCTATTTGTTTGAAAAGAATTATGAGAAGGTTTTGGAATATACAGACAAAGTAATCCAATCGGGGGATTATGAACTGTATGCTGATTACGATGAACTGTTCCGCCCGCAATCGGATGGAAATAACAAAGAGGTGATTTTTGAACGTCAATACAGTTCTCCTTTGGTTGTTCATGATTTGAATAGAAATTTGTCCTATGTTTCAGGGGTTTATTCTGGTTGGTCGAATGTTCTTGCATTGAATGAATTGGTAGAAGAATATGAGTGCTTAAATGGACACCCTGTTTCTGAATGTGAATCTTTGGGGTGTGAATATTATCAGCAACGGATAGATGCCGAAACAGATACGCATCGAGGGGAATTTGATTTCCGGGATCCGCGTTTAGCAACGACCATTACTTGGCCCTATAAGGAGTGGACTGTAGATGGAACTGTTCGTGCAGTCTATGGTGTAGATGATCCTAACAGTGGGGATTATGTGCAAAAAGAGACCCACATGACCGGTTATCTGTGTGAAAAATGGATTGATTTACAAGGGGAATATGCAGATCGGACATTAGCAGAAAAGAACATGACGATTTTACGCTATGCAGATGTCTTATTAATGCGTGCGGAAGCCTTGATTGAATTAAATCAGAATTTGCCGGAGGCCGTTTCTTTGATAAATCAAATTCGGAATCGGGTAGGTATGCCTAATATTACAGTCGCTTCTCAAAGTGAATTGAGAGAAAAACTGCGTCACGAGAGAAGAGTTGAAACAGCATTCGAAGGATTGCGCTATTTCGATATTATCCGTTGGCGTATTGCAGGTGAAGTAAAATCCGGTAATGTTTACGGTGCTCGTTTGAAAGCGGTAAATGAAAATATGGATCATAAATTTGTGGAAGAGCGTTTTTGGGATGATAAAATGTATCTTTTCCCTGTTCCGCAGGAAGCAATAGATAATAATGGCAATTTAGTCCAAAACGAAGGTTGGTAATTGGTTGAGTTATATTAATTCATACCCCGAATTTTGTTTGAAGGATGAAATTCGGGGTATTTTATCAATAAAGAGAAATGAGAAAGTGTTTGTTTTTATTTATTTGTTTGATTACAGTTGTCAATTTATCGGCTACTGTATTACCCAAATTCTCAACTGCCGGTTTTTATCAACTTCCCAATACCGGGCGTGAAGTGTATTCCATGAATTTGGCATGGCGTTTTAATAAGGGTGATGTAGAAGGGAATCCGGCAGCGATGGATTTTGATGATTCGGGTTGGCAAGTTGTTGCTATTCCGCATGGATTGGAGTATTTACCGGTTGAAGCAAGTGGCTCTATGAATTATCAAGGTGTGGCTTGGTATCGGAAGCATTTTACCTTGGAATCGTCTTTGAAAGGGAAAAAATTGTTTTTACACTTTGAAGGCATAATGGGTAAAAGTGAGGTATATGTAAATGGAAAGTTATTGAAGAAATATTACGGTGGATATTTGCCTGTTATATTGGATGTGACGGATGCGATTCTTTGGGGAAAAGAGAATGTGGTTGCCGTGAAAGCAGACAATAGCGATGACCCTACTTTTCCCGTGGGTAAACCTCAAAATCTGTTAGATTTTACTTATTTCGGCGGTATTTATCGAGACTGTTGGTTGATAGCTCATAACAATATCTTCATCACGAATGCCAATTATGAAAACGAGATTGCGGGCGGGGGATTGTTTGTGTCATATAATCATGTTTCTGAAAAGAGTGCTGAGGTCAATTTAAAAGCTCATGTGCGGAACAGTTCAGGAAAAAATGAAAAGGTAACCGTTTCTTTTGAGTTGAAAAAAAGATTAGGAGAACTTGTGAAGGAAAAGTCTAAAACGATTTCAGTAAGTACCGGAAAAGCAGCCTATGCCCAAACAACGATGAAACTTGAGCATCCTTTGTTATGGAGTCCGGAACATCCTTATTTGTATGATTTGGACATTAAAGTGAAAGATGGAAGCGGACGTGTGATTGATGGATATCGCCAACGAATAGGGATACGCAGTATCGAGTTCAAGCAGACGGACGGTTTATGGATTAACGGAAAACGATATGAAGGTAAACTGATGGGAACGAACCGCCATCAGGATTTTGCCGTATTAGGGAACGCTGTCCCGAATTCAATGCAGTGGCGAGATGCCAAAAAGTTACGCGATGCCGGAATGAAAGTAATACGGACGCATTATGTAATTGATCCGGCATTTATGGATGCTTGTGACGAATTGGGGTTGTTTGCTTTGGTGGAAGTGCCGGGTTGGCAGTTTTGGAATGATGAGCCGATTTTTAAAGAACGGCTGTATTCGGATATTCGTAATATGGTGCGCATACATCGAAATCATGCTTCCCTATTTTTCTGGGAACCGATATTAAATGAAACCAATTATCCGGAAGAATTTGCGAAAAAGGCTTTGGACATTTGTGAAGAAGAATATCCCTATCCTTATAGCATTGCCGCTTGTGACCATGGAGCAGCAGGCGATCATTACTATTCCTTGTTACTACGTCCGATAGAAAATCAATTACAACCGGACAAAACATATTTTATTCGGGAGTGGGGAGATAATGTGGATGATTGGAATGCCCAAAACTCAGATAGCCGTGTTGCTCGTAATTGGGGAGAAGTACCGATGCTGCTTCAGGCAGAACATTATGCGAATCCATCTTACATAAAAGAGTTCCCGATTTTGTGCTATGAGACTATTTGTCAGAAACCGGACCAGATTGTAGGGGCTTGCTTCTGGCATTCGTTTGATCATCAACGAGGATATCATGCAGATCCTTTTTATGGAGGAATGATGGATGCTTTTCGCCAGCCAAAGACCTCTTATTATATGTTTATGTCGCAACGTTCACCAGAAAAAAGTGATTTGATAGCAGATAATGGTCCTATGATTTATATAGCTCATGAGTTGACACCTTTTTCTCCAAACGATGTGACGGTTTATTCTAATTGCGAAGAGGTTCGTTTAACGGTATTCGAAGGCGGCAAACAATACACGTATAAAAAAGAGTTGAATCAAAAAGGAATGCCTTCGCCGATTATTACTTTCAAGGATGTGTATCATTTTATGGAATGGAAGAGTATGGCTCGTGCAGGGAAACAAAATGAAGCTTATCTGTTGGCTGAAGGATTGATGAACGGAAAAGTTGTAACATCTCATAAACGTTATCCGGTAGGACAGGCCGATCATATTGTTCTTCGATTAGATAATGAAAATGTGACATTGAAAGCTGACGGTTCTGATGTGGTAACGGTGATAGCGGAAGTGGTTGATAAACGCGGTACAGTGAAACGGTTAAACAATTCGATAATCCGTTTTGAAGTAGAAGGTGAAGCTCGATTATTGAAACCAGCGGAGATGGATGCCATGCCTGTTTCATGGGGATCGGCTCCAGTTTTGGTACAATCTACCTCTCGGGCAGGTAAAATAAAGATTCGTGCTTTTTTACAGCATGAAGGACTCGTCCGTCCATTGGATGGTGTATTGGAATTTGAATCAGTGGAGAATGATCAGAAAGAGATTTATTCGGAGGAAGAGCTGTTGCAACAAAATAAAATGCAAGCAAAGCAAATGGAGTCTGGAGCTAAGAAAAGTGAGTTGGAAAGAGAAAATGAACGGCTTCGAAAAGAATTGAACCAGTTAAAAGTTAAGGAAGTAGAACGACAACAAACGCAGTTTGGAGTTGGAATAAATGATTGAAAATGGAGAATTCAGTATACGATTGAATGGGTGAAGTTTTAGAATTTTACTAAAAATAAGAGTGTTATTAGGAGTTGTGTCACCATGACACAACTCCATGTTTTATAAAAACGTACGTGCTTTTTAGGAGAATGAAAATTCTTTCATTACTTTTGTTCGCAAATTAATTATTTAATCATGAAAACGGGAATCAGAATTGTTTTATTGTGGATGGTTGCGCTGGTGATGCATGCGCAACAGCGGGATGTGGTTTTATGGTATGCTCAGCCGGCAAAGGATTGGAACGAGGCGTTGCCGATTGGTAACGGGCGGCTGGGGGCCATGGTGTATGGCGGGTTCGGGCGTGAGACAATCCAGCTGAATGAAGAGAGCCTTTGGGGTGGATACAAGAACGACGCGAATGCGCTGGCTACGGAACATTTGCCGGAGATTAAACAGCTTTTGCTGGAGGGAAAAATCGACGAGGCTTCCGCCCTTTCGGAAAAGTACATGCGGAGCAATCCGTTGCGGATACGCTCTTATCAGTCGTTTGGGAATCTGTATATCGACTTCTTTGGTGAATTGGCCCGTTCGGTCAAGGCAGAAAACTACCGGCGTGAGTTGAATTTGGAGACAGGTGTCGCGTCGGTCTCTTATCAGATAGGGGATGTGACCTATCGGCGCGAACTGTTTTGCTCTGCGGATGCGGATATGCTGGTGTTGCGGTTGACGGCGGATAAGCCCGGTGCGCTGACTTTCCGCCTGCAATATGACCGGGAGCAGGATGCCACAGCGTTTCCCGTCGGTGATAAAGAGTTAGGCATCAGTGGTCAGGTTTTTGACCTTCCGGCCAAAGACACCGGAGAAACGGGGTTGCACATGAAGTTTGCCGGTCTGCTTCGCGGAACGAACAAAGGAGGAAGTATGCAGGCACTTTCCAATGCCTTTTATGTGGAAAATGCGGACGAAGCGATTTTCTATTTCACGGCAGCGACCAACTACGATTTCTCGCAACTGAATTTCGATGCCACTGTCAATCCGTTGGATAAGTGTAGAAAGATTTTTTCCCAGCAAAACACGATGGATTATGAAGCGTTGAAACGGCAACATATTGAGGAACATGTTGCGCTCTTCAATCGGGTGACGTTCAATCTGGGTGAAGTCTCTTCGTTACCGACCGACCAGCGGTTGGATGCTGTTAGAAAGGGCGGAACGGATCTTTCCCTTATTACGCTCTATTTCCAATACGGACGTTACCTGCTGATGAATTCTTCCCGTACGCCGGGTATCCTTCCGGCAAATTTGCAGGGAATATGGAACGAAGATATGTATGCGGCTTGGAATTCGGATTTTCATACGAATATCAATATTCAGATGAATTATTGGCCGGCAGAGGTCTGTAATTTGTCGGAAACGTTCCTGCCTTTTTCCGATTTGATTAATGCGCTTCGCGTGCCGGGACGGGTGACGGCGAAGAAGACGTATGGTTCGGAAGGGTGGACGGTGAATCACCTGACTAATCCGTTTGGGCATACGGCTATATCCGACGGTGTGGGATGGGGAACTTTCCCGATTGCTGGCGCGTGGTTGGTGCTCCATCAATGGGAGCATTATCGCTTTACCGGCGACCGCGATTATCTGGCAAACGAGGCTTATCCGGCCATGAAAGAGGCAGCCGAGTTTATTTTGGGCTTTTTGGTGAAAGACAAACAGGGGCATTGGGTGACGGCACCTTCCAACTCTCCGGAGAATAAATACTGTTTGCCGAACGGGAAAGTCTATCAGCTGACTTATGGGGCGACGATGGATATTGAAATTATCAATGAACTGTTTAATGCCTGCCTCGAAGCAGACCGGGTGTTGAAAACGGATGCCGCTTTCAGCAAGAAATTGAAGAAGGTGATGAAAGATTTACCGCCGATTCGGGTGGGCAAACGTTACAACACGATACAGGAATGGATTGAGGATTACGAGGAGGTGGAACCGGGACACCGCCACATCTCCCATCTGTTTGGTTTATATCCCGGAACGACCATCAACGCCTCGAACAAGGAGCTGTTTGAAGCGGCTCGCCGAACCATCGAGCGTAGACGTTATTACAATGAAAACGAAGGAAATCGGAACGGCTCTTATACCGGTTGGAGCCGGGCTTGGATGATTAAC
>CALUTX010000025.1 GCA_944323815.1 uncultured Parabacteroides sp.
CCTACATTTGCATGTGAAAAATAGGCTTGGGGCATTAGCTCATCTGGCTAGAGCGTCAGACTGGCAGTCTGAAGGTGATCGGTTCGAGTCCGATATGCTCCACTTTGCGAATGAACCATTTGCATATTCATAAAAAGTGGCTAAGGCATCAATTCTATATAGTAGTTTACTCTTGTTTTTACTTATTGCTCTGCCAAACGTACGGGCGGAAGGAAAGGTG
The DNA here is from genome assembly GCA_944323815.1 of uncultured Parabacteroides sp. Lineage (GTDB taxonomy): Bacteria > Bacteroidota > Bacteroidia > Bacteroidales > Tannerellaceae > Parabacteroides. The sequence continues at coordinate 221 of CALUTX010000025.1, forward strand.
TTTACTGTCGTCATTGATGCCGGTCACGGCGGAAAAGACCCGGGTGCAAGGGGGGGGTCCGTCAACGAAAAGACAATTAACTTGGCTGTAGCCTTGAAAGTGGGAAATCTTATTGCCGCCCGGCATAACGATGTCAAAGTGATTTACACACGTAAGACGGACGTTTTTGTGGATTTGGACGAGCGGGCCAACATTGCCAACCGCAACAAAGCCGACCTTTTCATCTCTATTCACACCAATTCGGTCAAAAGAGGAAGTTCGGTCGCCGGAACAGAAACGTATACATTAGGATTGGCGCGTAGCGATGAAAACTTGCAAGTCGCCATGCGCGAAAACTCCGCTATTCTTCTCGAAGACAATTATCTGCAAAAATATGAGGGGTTTGACCCCAACTCTTCGGAATCTTACATTATCTTCGAGTTCATGCAGAACAAACACATGGAACAAAGTATCCATCTCGCATCGGAAGTCCAGAAATGTTTTACTGCGGCCAAACGTAACAACCGGGGCGTGCGACAAGCCGGATTTCTGGTCTTGCGCAAAACCAGTATGCCAAGTGTCCTGATTGAGTTAGGCTATATTTCCAATCCGGCGGAAGAGCGTTTCATGAAGTCCAAAGAGGGACAAAACAAATTGGCGGAATCCATCAGCAAGGCTTTCACCACATATAAGCAAGAATTTGACCGCAGACAAGCATGCGTTCAACCGTCCACTCGCAAGGATTCCAACCGCACGTCGTCGGCATCCATCTCGAAACAAGAAAAAGGAGCGAAAGGAGCGGTCGTCTATAAAGTACAAATTTTAACTTCAGATAAAAAACTTCCATCCAACTCGAAAGTGTTCAAAGGGTATAAAAATGTAAGTTATTTCAAAGAAAAAGGGCTCTATAAATACACGTATGGCGAGACAAACAGTTTCAATGAAATACGTAAATTGCGACGCCAAGTCGCCAAAGATTTCAAAGATGCTTTTATCGTCGCCTTTCAAGATGGAGAGAAAGTGAACTATTAAAACAGTAATAACAATTGAAATTAGAACAAAAGAGATATGAAAAAGGTATTCACCAAAGAAGCTAAAATCGGAATCGTTTCCATCATAAGCCTGACTTTACTGTATATTGGTATTAACTATTTAAAAGGCATCAATTTGTTCAAACCTGCCAATCACTATATTGTCGCTTGTACGAATGTAAAAGGGGTGACTATCTCAAGCCCCGTCTATGTAGAAGGTTTTAAAGTGGGATTAGTACGTGACATCATATATGATTACGAAACCGTAAACAAGATTTCCATTGAAATCAGCTTGGAAGACCACATGAAAATAAACAAAGGCAGTTACATCACGATTGTAAACAGCTTTTTAGGAGGTGGCGAATTACATATCCACCTGAATAAATATGTGGACGACTATCTGAAACCCGGTGCCACCATCGAAGGACGCATGGAATCAGACATGATGCAATCCGTACAGGAAAACATTTTGCCGCAAGTCGAGCAGATATTGCCTAAAATCGATTCAATTTTGAGCGGATTGCAGACGTTGGTCAATCATCCGGCATTGGCACAATCATTAGATCATATAGAAAAGACAACCCGTAATTTGTCTGCTTCATCTAACCAACTTAACCAGCTGTTGAATACAGACGTTCCTCATATCGTAGGCGACCTGAAAGTGATCACGAATAATTTCGTAGACGTAAGTTCTAACCTGAAAGAGCTGGATTTGGCCACGACCATACATGCAGTCAATACGACATTGGCCAATGTGGAACAAATGACCCGCAAACTGAATTCCAGAGACAACAGTTTAGGGCTTCTGTTGAATGACCGAGCACTTTACGATAATCTGAACAGCACCGCGGATAATGCATCCAAACTCTTATTCGATTTAAAAGAGAACCCGAAACGTTATGTGCATTTTTCTGTTTTTTAACTGTCGTGAATAGCCTGTCAAGATCTTTCTTTATTTTGATTCATTCCATTTAGACTGCCTGAATGGGCTATCTTCGTGTCGGGATTCAAACCGAAATTTCAGAAAAGGATTCGGAGCTATATATCAGCCCTTTTTATCATCTCGAAGTGCTCATAACAGCAGTTCCGAAATGGATGAATGAATGTATTTTTCACCCATATAACAAACATAACAGAATGATTTTCAATAAAATAAAACTAAACCGCTGACAATAAACCAAATATCGGACAAACAAAAAATCCAAATAAAATAGCACTTTTTTTTTCAGATTTTATTTCTAAACTTTGTAGTCTGAAATGAGAAATAGAAGGACTGGAAGAAGAAAAATCATGCAAACAGAATATCAAACTTTGTGGAACAAATGTCTCGCTGTCATTAAAGATAATGTCAATGAAGATGCATTTAATACGTGGTTCAAACCCATAATACCTTTATCATACGAAAACAACAAATTCACGATTGAGGTTCCGACCCAGTTCTTTTATGAATACTTGGAAGCGAATTATGTCAAGATATTAAAGATGACATTGGACCGTGAGATAAAGGAAGGGACACAATTGAACTATCGGATTAAAGTGATCGACAAGGTAGGTGACAGCATGATTACGTTGCCAACCGAACCGGTTAGGCGTCCTTCGAATGGAACTCCTCCCCCAATCCCTACTCCATTCGATTCAAGAGTACGTCAGGACTGGGATTCGCATTTGAACCCAAAATACAGTTTCGACAATTATTTTGAAGGGACAAGCAACCGTTGGGTCCGTTCTTCTGGTGAAGCCATCGCCCGAGATCCGGGTAAGACATTTAACCCCATGTTTATATTTGGAGCTTCAGGCGTTGGGAAAACTCATTTGTGCCACGCAATTGGTAATCGCATACAAGAAATACATCCGGAGAAAAAAGTGCTTTATATTTCCGCGCATCTTTTTACTATTCAATATACTGAGGCCATCCGGACTAACCGGACAAATGATTTCATGTATTTCTACCAAGGCATTGATGTACTGATTCTGGATGATATTCAAGAATTAATCGGAAAAGACAAAACCCAAAATACATTCTTCCACATATTCAACCACTTGCATCTGTTAGGGAAACAATTGATATTGACATCGGATAAAGCTCCCGTCGATTTGCAAGGGATGGAAGAACGTTTAATCACCCGGCTGAAATGGGGTTTGACTGCAGAACTTTATCGGCCGGATTTGGATTTGCGGAAAAAGATTCTTGAAAACAAAATCTATCACGATGGTATTACAATTCCTGATGATGTGTTCAACTTCATCGTTAGTAATGTCACGGAGAATGTCCGTGATGTAGAAGGGATTGTTGCCTCATTATTGGCTTATTCTACGGCTTTCGACCGAATGATCGACTTGCCATTGACCAAACAGGTCGTTAGTCGGGTCATAAAGATTGAGAAAAAACAAATCTCGGTGGAATCTATTCAGGATTTGGTTTGTAAATATTTCAAATTGGAGCCTGCGACCATACAGACCAATTCCCGCAAACGGGAAATTGTCCAAGCGCGTCAAATTGCCATGTATTTGGCAAAAAAATATACAGACAAGTCTTATTCACACATTGGAAAAATTGTAGGAAGACGCGATCACGCAACAGTTTTGCATGCGTGCAAAACTGTCAAAGACCAAATCGAGACCAGCAAATCTTTCCGTTCTTCAGTCGAAGAAATCGAAGCGTTACTCAAAGCCTAATCAATTAAAGTTTCGATATAAAAGGATGCATCTTTCAGGTGTATCCTTTTTCTTTTTAGAGAACATCGTTTATTAACAACTTTCCTTTTTGGAAAACTTTTTCACTACACATAAAAGCTCAATTACCTGATAAACATATACATATAATCTAAAAAAGAAAAACTTTTCAACAACATGCATTTTATTTCTTGAATAATTTGGCCAATCCACAAACAATGACTAAACTTGCAGCAGATTAAAAACAGAATAATCGTGGATCGTAAAACTTACACATTTGACGAGGCTTTCAAAGCTTCCTTGGAATACTTTACCGGCGACGAACTCGCGGCGAAAGTATGGGTAAACAAATATGCATTGAAAGATGGATTTGGAAATATCTACGAGAAATCACCGGTAGATATGCACCATCGCCTTGCAAAAGAAATTGCCCGCATTGAAAAACAGTATCCGAATCCATTATCGGAAGAAGAACTTTTTAACCTATTCGACCATTTCCGTTACATCATCCCGCAAGGAAGCCCGATGACCGGAATTGGGAATGACTACCAGATCGCTTCACTCTCCAACTGTTTTGTAATCGGATTGGATGGAGCCGCTGATTCGTATGGAGCTATCATCCGCATTGATGAAGAACAAGTCCAGTTAATGAAACGCCGAGGAGGGGTTGGACACGATTTATCGCACATCCGTCCTAAAGGCTCTCCGGTAAAAAACTCCGCGTTGACATCGACAGGTTTGGTTCCTTTCATGGAGCGCTATTCCAACTCAACGCGTGAAGTTGCCCAAGACGGGCGGCGTGGAGCCTTGATGCTCAGTGTTTCCATCAAACATCCGGATTCAGAATCATTCATCGACGCCAAAATGACAGAAGGCAAAGTTACAGGAGCCAACGTATCTGTCAAAATAGATGACGAATTCATGCAAGCTGTTGTCAATCATACTCCTTATCAACAACAATATCCAATCGATTCTTCCAATCCTATGGTTGCCAAGGAGATTGACGCAGCCTCTTTATGGAGAAAAATCATTCACAATGCATGGAAATCGGCAGAACCCGGAGTCTTGTTTTGGGATACAATCATTAGAGAGTCGGTTCCCGATTCGTATGCGGATTTAGGGTTCCGTACAGTATCAACTAATCCTTGCGGGGAAATTCCACTATGTCCATACGATAGCTGCCGGTTATTGGCCATCAATTTATATTCATACGTTGTCAATCCTTTTACCCAAGAGGCTTATTTCGATTTTGATCTATTCCGCAAACATGTGATTTTGGCTCAGCGTATTATGGATGACATCATCGACTTGGAATCGGAAAAGATTGAAAAGATTTTGGATAAAGTAGATTCTGACCCTGAATCCATGGAAGTAAAACAGAGCGAACGTCACCTGTGGGAAAAAATACAAAAGAAAACCCTTTTAGGTCGACGTACCGGTGTTGGCATCACTGCTGAGGGCGATATGCTTGCCGCTTTAGGATTGCGATATGGAACGGAAGAAGCGACCGACTTTGCGGAGAAAGTCCAAAAAACATTGGCCTTAGCCGCCTATCGCTCTTCTGTTGAAATGGCAAAAGAACGGGGCGCATTCCAAATCTATGAGGCAAAACGAGAAGAGAACAATCCGTTTATCAGCCGCATACGCGAAGCAGATCCCGAATTATATGCGGACATGGTCAAATACGGTCGTCGCAACATCGCCTGTCTGACTATCGCGCCTACTGGAACTACCAGTTTAATGACACAAACAACTTCCGGAATCGAACCTGTTTTCCTGCCCGTTTACCGCCGTCGCCGTAAAGTGAACCCGAACGACGCAGAGGCACGTGTCGATTTTGTGGATGAAACAGGCGACGCATTTGAAGAGTACATCGTCTTCCACCATAAATTTGTCACATGGATGTTAGCCAATGGCTATTCGGCCTCTAAAAAATATTCACAAGAAGAGGTGGATGAATTAGTTGCCAAATCGCCCTATTACAAAGCCACATCCAACGACGTAGATTGGTTACAAAAGGTGCGCATGCAGGGACGCATCCAGAAATGGGTTGACCACTCAATCAGCGTCACCATCAACTTACCGGCCAATGTAACAGAAGATTTAGTCAACGATCTGTATATCGAGGCATGGAAATGCGGATGCAAAGGTTGTACGGTTTATCGCGACGGTTCCCGCTCGGGTGTCCTATTGTCTACCGACAACAAAAAGAAAAAGGATTGCAACTGCATGGAACCACCTGTCATTGTTTCCACTCGCCCTCGAGAGTTAGAGGCCGACGTGGTTCGGTTCCAGAACAATCGCGAAAAATGGATTGCCTTTGTCGGCTTGTTGAACGGTCGCCCTTATGAAATCTTCACCGGTCTTGCTGACGACGACGAGGGAATCATGTTGCCCAAAAATATTTCCAAAGGTAGCATTATCAAAAGTTACGACGAAGACGGGAAAAAGCATTACGATTTCCAATTCAAAAACAAGCGTGGATATAAAATGACCATCGAAGGATTGGACGGAAAATTCAACCCTGAGTTTTGGAACTATGCCAAACTGATTTCCGGCGTATTGCGTTACGCCATGCCCATCGACCAAGTAATCAAGCTTGTCCAAGGGATGGAGCTAAACAACGAGTCGATCAATACATGGAAAAACGGCGTAGAACGTGCCTTGAAAAAATATCTGCCGAACGGATTGGAAGCCAAAGGGCAAAAATGCCCCAACTGCGGTTTGGAAACTCTTGTCTATCAAGAAGGATGCCTAATCTGTACAAACTGCGGAGCTTCGCGATGCGGTTGATCCTTTTCAACTAAAATAATAGCGGATTGAACATAAGCATACACTTATTTTTAATCCGCTATTTTCTATTTCTAAATAATTATGTATTTTCACGTGTCAAACGATTCTAAATGCACATGAGAGTCTCTTTTCATATTAATTTCCACACAGTCTGGGGGCAAAGATTATGCATCGTCGGCTCCGTCCCGGAATTGGGTTCATGGGAACCGGGATTGGCGAAAGAGATGCATTACCTCACAGACGGAAACTGGGAACTGGAAATAGAAATTTCAACCCCAGTCCAAAGTATCGAATACCGATATTTTCTAAGTGTAAACGACAAACAAATCTTTGAGGAATGGGAAAAGAACCATCAAGTATTCTTTATCGGAAACGCCAACCGATATAATTTATACGACTACTGGCAAGTTCGCCCCCCTCACCTCGCCTTCTATTCATCTGCGTTTACAAAAAGTCTGTTTGCCCACCCTTGCAACACACATGAGCGAGTCATAAAAAGCGGAAAACGGCTTACCATCAAGATTGCAGCTCCACGCGTCGAAAAAAACCAGCGCGTGGCCATCTCCGGGAACCAACCATGTTTGGGAAACTGGAATCCCCAACAAGCCTTAGTTTTGAGTTGCGACACTTTTCCCGTCTGGCATATTGATTTAGATGCAAACGAAATCCAATATCCGCTCGAATACAAATTTTTGGTCTGCGATGACCACCAGCAACTGCTCTATTGGGAAGAAAACGAGAACCGTGTTTTGAATCTTCCTCCCCAGCAAATAGGCGAAACCCATATTGTTTCGGGGCTTTATTTTCGAGACAATTTACCCTTATGGCACGGTGCAGGAACAGTCATCCCGGTCTTTTCCCTGCGTTCGGAAAAGAGTTTTGGCGTAGGAGATTTGGGTGATCTCCGCCTGCTGGTCGATTGGGCCAAGCTGACCCGGCAACGCGTCATTCAAGTACTACCTATGAACGACACAACGGCCACCTATTCATGGACAGACTCTTATCCTTACAGCGCGATTTCAGTCTTTGCGCTCCATCCCATCTACATCTGCCTGCACGACTTGGGGCCGTTGTCAGATGCTCAGCAAGCCGATTTCTTCGCGCAAAAGCAAATCGAATTAAACCAATCGGATGTACTCGATTATGAACAGGTAATCCGCCACAAGATAGCCTATTGCCGGGCCTTTTTCAAACAAACAGGAAACGACATCCTCGCGACTCCCGACTATCAAGCCTTTTTCAAACAAAATGAAGCATGGCTGATGCCTTATGCCGCCTACTGCTATTGGCGAGATTATTATCATACACCCGACTTTACCCAATGGGAAGAACATGCAGTGTACGACCCAATCAGCGTCCGCAATCTCTGCGACAATGAACAGATTCTTTTCACCTATTTCCTCCAATACATACTGCACAAACAATTCAAGGCCGTATCAGACTATGCGCGAAAGAACGGGATTGTCCTGAAAGGCGACCTTCCCATCGGTGTCAGCCGCACAAGCGTAGAGGCTTGGATGGAACCTGAGAATTTCCACATGAACGGACAAGCGGGCGCACCACCCGACGACTTCTCTGTAAACGGGCAAAACTGGCAATTCCCGACCTATAACTGGAAGGTCATGGAAGCCAATAACTTCGAGTGGTGGAAGAAACGGTTCCGCAAATTAGCTGACTATTTCGACTGTTTCCGCATCGACCATATACTCGGCTTCTTCCGCATTTGGGAAATCCCGATGGAATATGTACAAGGCCTTTGCGGGCACTTCAATCCAGCCATGCCTCTGACAAAAGAAGAGATTGAGCAATTCGGATTGCCATTCGACGAAGCCCGCTTTACGACTCCTCGCATCAAACAGGAATATTTACATGAACTGTTTGGGGACGAAACGGAAAATGTCATCAATACGTTTTTGGCCCAATCGTCGTCCCATCATTTTGTGCTAAAACCTTTTTGCGACACACAGCGCAAAGTCGAAAGCTTCTTTACTTCCGACGATGTAGAGGCCAACCTGCGTTCAGAATCCATCAAATCCGGCCTGTTTGCCATTGCCAACGAAGTGCTGTTCTTGCGCGACCCGTATGAACCAGAAAAATTCCATCCGCGCATTTCAGCCGCCCAATCTTTCCTCTATCGCGAACTAAGTGCCTCCGAACAATATGCTTTCAACCAACTGTATTGGGACTTTTTCTATCACCGGCACAACGATTTCTGGAAAGCGCAAGCCATGGAACGCCTGACGCCACTTATCGCCTGCACGGACATGCTTGTCTGCGGAGAAGATTTAGGGATGATACCGGAATCGGTTCCGGACGTCATGAACCGGTTGCAAATCTTGAGCCTCGAGGTCGAACGAATGCCGAAAACGCCTCATCAAGAATTTACAGACCTGTCCAATCTTCCATATCATTCCGTATGTACAACATCGACACACGATATGTCGCCTTTGCGCAGTTGGTGGACGGAAGACAAAGCCAAGACGCAGCGTTATTTCAACACAATTTTAAAACGCGAGGGAGAAGCACCAATCGAATGCACAGCGGAAATCGCATCACAAATCGTCCTTCGGCATCTCCAAGCCAATTCTATGCTGACGATTATTCCACTCCAAGATTGGCTTGCCATCGACGACCGGCTGAAACGCCCCGATGCAGAAGCCGAACGCATCAACGTCCCCGCCGACCCGCATCACTACTGGCGTTACCGGATGCACCTCTCCATAGAACAGCTCCTGCAGGCCGACGAATGGAACACCCGCATACGGGAACTTATCCAATCAGCAGGACGCTAAAACAAAGAAGAGGCTGTGTCGAAATTAAGTTTTTTACGACACAGCCTCAGTCCGTTTCTAAAATTCCCCACCTTTTCGTACCTTTGCAGCTACAAACCAATAAAGAAAATGGAAACGTCTAAAGTTTACTTCACCAATCTCCGCACGTCTCCTACCAGTAACCTGCTGGACAAGATGGAACGCCTCATCAAGCGTGCGGGCATCAGTAACATTGATTTCAAAGACCAGTTTGTAGCGATTAAGATTCATTTCGGCGAGCCGGGCAACTTGGCTTACATCCGTCCGAACTATGTCGCACGGTTAGCAACGTACCTGCGCAGCCTCGGAGCCAAACCATTCCTGACGGACTGCAACACGCTCTATTCGGGACGACGCGCCAATGCGGTCGACCACTTGGAAAGCGCGATGGAAAACGGTTTCAACCCGATTTCGGCCAAATGTGACGTCATCATCGCCGACGGACTGAAAGGAACGGAATGCCGCGAAATCGAAATCAACGGGGAATATTGTAAGGCACCCAAAATCGGTTCGGCACTGGCTGATGCCGACATCATCATCAGCATGACGCATTTTAAGGGACACGAACAGACCGGTTTCGGCGGTGCGCTGAAGAACCTGGGAATGGGTGGCGCCAGCGTCGCCGGGAAGTTGGAGCTACACGGAGCTTCGCAACCTAAAATCGACCGCGAACATTGTATCGGTTGTAACATCTGCGTTAAAAACTGCCGCCACAACGCCCTCCATTTGGATGAAAGCCGGAAAGCAGTTATCGACTATGACCGTTGCGTCGGATGCGGACAGTGCGTCGCCCTTTGTCAGCACGACGGAGCTGTTTTGGCATCGTGGGACACGTCCGAACGGCTGAACTGCAAGATTGCGGAATACACGCAGGCCATTCTGAAAGACAAACCCCATTTCCATATCAGTTTCATCATGAACGTTTCGCCGGAATGCGACTGCTGGAACCACAACGATGCCGCCATCGTGCCCGATTTAGGTATCGCCGCGTCGTTCGACCCGGTGGCACTCGACAAAGCCTGCGCCGACCTCGTCATCCAAGCTCCGATTTTGGAAACGGGTAACTGCTTGTCCGAAAAACCTCATGAGGGACATCTGGAGGGGCAAGACAAATTCCACATCATCCACCCCGATACCAATTGGCAGGCGGGACTGGAACATGCCGAAAAAATCGGTATCGGAACACAGGCTTACGAACTGATTAGGGTATAACAACGGATTGATATGAACTTGTTCACGAACGAAACCATTTGCGCCATCTCGACCGCTCCCGGTTGCGGAGGCATCGCCGTCGTCCGCATATCCGGCCCGGAGGCACTCGCCATCTGCGACACCATTTTCAAACCGCATAACCCGGCTAAAAGCCTGCTGACGCAAAAGGCTTATACGCTCTGTTACGGGAGTATCCAGCAAGGAGAGGAAACACTGGATGACGTAATGGCCGCCGTATTTCGCGCGCCGCACTCCTTTACCGGTGAAGATGTGGTGGAAATCACCTGCCACGGCTCCATCTATATCCAACAGCAAATCTTGCAACTGCTGGTGAAGCAGGGATGCCGCATCGCCCACCCGGGTGAATATACGCAACGGGCGTTCATGAACGGGAAAATGGACCTGAGCCAAGCCGAAGCGGTCGCCGACCTGATCGCTTCGACCTCCGCTGGGCAACACCGGTTGGCGCTCAACCAAATGCGCGGCGGATTCAGCCAAGAACTGAAACAGCTGCGCGACCAGCTACTCCACCTCACCTCGCTGATGGAACTGGAATTGGACTTCAGTGACCACGAAGAGTTGGAGTTTGCCGACCGCAGCGAACTGCAAGCGTTGGCCGCTCAAATCGAACGTGTCATTTCGCACCTTGCCGACTCTTTCAGCGTAGGGAATGCCATCAAAAACGGCATCCCGGTCGCCATCATCGGCGAGACAAACGCGGGCAAATCGACCCTGCTGAACGCGCTGCTGAACGAAGAGAAAGCCATCGTCAGCGACATTCACGGAACGACGCGCGACGTGATTGAAGATACAGTCAACATCGGAGGCGTCCTCTTCCGCTTCATCGACACCGCCGGCATCCGCGAAACCCACGACACGATTGAGACACTGGGTATCGAGCGTACTTTCCAAAAGTTGGAACAGGCCAGCATCGTCCTGTGGGTAGTCGACCAGACCGAGGCCGAACAACAAATCGCACAACTCTCCGACAGGCTCCTCCCCTTGTGCGAAGGTAAGACGTTGATTCTTGTCCTCAACAAATCCGACCTCCCCCATTCTCAATTATCAATTGTCAATTCTCAATTGTCAATTAATAAAGTGGTTTCTCTCTCCGCCAAACACAAAGAAGGGATCGACCGGCTCAAAACATTGTTGCTCGAAGCCGCACAGCTCCCCACCCTCTCCCAAAACGACCTCATCGTCACCAACGCACGCCACTACGAAGCCCTCACCCACGCCCTCGAATCCATTCACCGCGTCCAAGAAGGCCTCTCCACCCACCTTTCAGGCGATTTCATCTCGCAAGACTTGCGCGAATGTATCTTCCATTTAAGCGATATCGTGGGGGATGTGACGACGGACGAGGTGCTGGGAAATATATTTCGGCGGTTTTGCATCGGAAAGTGATTGCGTATAACTGACTGCAACGAATTAGAACCAACTATAACGAAGCCGCTGTGAATCAGCGGCTTTTTATTTGTCCAAAATCCGGCTATGTGCAGTCGGATGCAGTTGTCCTCCCTATTTTTCTACCGTATTTCTACCACAAAACAAATCGAGGTTTGACCCCGATATCACACTGACGCAGTAGTTGACGTGTGTTGACAATGGTTTACGTGAGTAGACAAAAAGGGAAATTATCCGAGCTGTCAAAAGCTCATGTTTAACGAAAATATGGAGGACAAATGACATGGAAGTAAAAAGAATCTGCCAATGGTGCGGCAAGCCTTTTATAGCGCAAAAGACCACCACAAATTATTGCAGTCCGCAATGCTCCAAGAGAGGTTACAAACACCGTATGAAAGAACGGAGAATGGAACTTCGGCAAATTCAGGAAATGATTGAAGTAAAGAAAAAGCTGGAGAGTCAGGAATACTTCACCTTTTACCAAACGGCCAAACTAATGGGTGTCTCCCGTCAGTATGTTTACAAGCTGGTGAAAGAGGACAAACTTCGTGCTTCCCGGCTGAGTTCGAGAATGTCTCTTATCCGCAGAAGCGACATCGAGCTGATGCTGAAAACTAAACCTTACGAAAGCATCAAGCCAAAGGATGATGTAGATATTACCGAATACTATACAGCCGAACAGATAGCGGAGAAGTACAAGGTAAACACCAAATGGGTATGGACATACACCAGAGAACATGATGTTCCAAAGGTCAAAATCCGCCAATTCAACTATTACAGCAAGAAACACATTGATGCGGCATTTGCCAAATACAAGACGGATGACGCTTTGACCGAATGGTACACTCCCGAAGAAATCGAGAAGAAGTACGGAATGACCCGTGTTGCCATCCGTTCACATGTCTATCGCAACAACATCCCCTCGAAGAAGGAGCACGGGCAGATATTCTACTCCAAACTTCACTTCGACCTGTCCAAACAGACCGCCGAAGAGGATTCATCGGAATATTACACCGTGCAGGAAGCCATGAAGAAATACAACCTTACACGGGATTCTGTTTACGGCATCCTGCAATTTCACGAAATAAAACGGGAGAAGAAAGGGCGGTTCGTTCGATTCCTGAAAGTGGAATTCGACCACATCATGGGAGCCCGTTAGTATGCGATACTCAGGACATAATTATCAGGAAATTATTTCCTGCTGATTATGGTCTGTATAAAAGCATTAAGGATTTTCGCAGCAAAAGTCAGTTATAACCATTTAATATTCATCATTATGTCAGAATGCAAAACAGTTACTTTGAGGACACGCCCTTTGAAGAAGGGTATGCTGTCGTTCTACCTTGATTATTATCCGGGCTACCGGGATCAGGAAACAATGAAAACCATCCGTCACGAGGGATTGAACATTTATATCTATGCCAATCCCAGGAACCAGCGGGAACGGGACTTCAACGCTGCGATGTCGGAGAAAGCGGAAGCTATCCGGTGCCGGAGGTTTGAAGCCATCGTGAACGAAAGGTATGACTTTTTCGACAAGCACAAGTACAAGGCCGACTTTCTGGAGTATTACCGGAAGCAGCTCCGCAAGCACGACCAGAAATGGGGATTCGTCTACCAGCATTTCTGCAACTTCGTCCACGGCAAATGCACCTTCGAGGAAATAGACGTTGACCTGTGCAACAGGTTCCGCGAGTACCTTCTAAACGCCAGACTGCTGAAACGGGACGGATATATTACACGGAACTCGGCTTCCGGATACTGGTCCACTTTCAGAGGATTCCTGAAAATCCTCTACCGCAACAGGATGATCAAGTCCAATGTCAATGATTTTCTGGAGAAGATCGAGCCGGAAGATGTGGTGAAGGACTACCTGAGCGTGGAAGAGCTGTATTGCCTTGCCGAGACCCCGTGCAAGATACCTGTTCTGAAGACCGCTTCCCTCTTTTCGTGCCTGACCAGTCTGCGGCTCAGCGATGTTCTTTCCCTTTGCTGGGAGGAAATCGTCGACTTCGCTGCCGGAGGAAAATGTGTCCATACCATCACTCAGAAAACCAAGACCGAGGACATCATTCCGATAAGCGATGAAGCATTGGAACTGATAGGCTACAGCCCTGAAAAGACCGGTCTGGTATTCAAAGGTCTGAAACGGAGCTGGACACAGCAGCCGATGAAGGAATGGATCCGTTCTGCCGGAATCACCAAGAACATCACATTCCATTCATACCGCAGGACATACGCTACCCTTCAGGCAGCAGCCGGTACTGATATCCGTACCATTCAAAGCAACATGGCGCACAAGAGCATTACCACCACCCAACGTTACATGAAAGTCGTGGACAGCAACAAGCGCGAAGCGACCACCAGAATCACATTGACAAGGAAGGGCTGATACGGCGGATTCGTGCCTGTTTTATCGGTTAGAGTATGATTTTTCGCTGAAAATCATACTCTAACCATATTTTTTCTTAATTCCGGGCTGATTTACTGACATTATTTGCGACTGTCTGCAATCGTGCATCTATTTTTGCCACACTGAAATTTCAAATAACAACAGTTTATGGCAGATAACAACAAATCCACCACCAAGAAAGCAAGCACTGTCCTTACTGTGCTATGTGTCATTTTCGCAACAGTTGCCACAATATTGTATAAGAATCATCAGATTGGTTCGATTGGCTACTCCGCTCCTGTTGTAATCGGGATCGTTGTTGCAATCCTCTCCTGCGCCGTTCTCCAACGCCTGTTCTACCCATTACTTGCAAAAAGCGGTATTGATTTTTCTTTTGGCTGTAGAGTTTCTCCCAAGACAGATACCGTTGCCTCCGGTATAAATGCTGATACTCCGAATGCACTTCCGCAAACAGACAATTCGGCCAATGTTGTTGTGGTGCAGAGACTCTCATATCTTGAAAAATATGAAGCACGCATGGAAGAACTGGAACGTGCGAAAAAGGAAAGACGGACTGCAATAGTCAGCACCATACACGACTACACCACATACATAATGGCTGAGTTCCTTACCAAAGAGGCACTTGAAACGCTTCATGAGAACATCGAAGCTCTGGCTTACGGACAACCGGATCTATACAAACCAATCCGTTCCAGAGAAGACAATCCCATCAAGTCTCCGGCACTAAGGCATTTTGCGTGGAATATCGGAGAGCGGCTTGATATTCCGCTAATCGACAGGGCAAAGTTCATAAAGGAGATATTCCCGCATGAACTGGAAGGTGCGACAATCGAGTATCTTTCCAAGAATCTCAGGGACTCTGTTACAAGCAAAATCAATATCGATGTGCCTGAAAACGGGGACTACCGGTTTGACTGCATGAGAAATTCTGCTGACGGGAAAATTACTTCCTGCTGATTACAATCTGCATAACATCATTATATTGGTTTGCGGCATGTCAAACAATTAAACCGTTTAGTCATGCTAAAAGAAAACCTTACATTCAATGACCTGCCCGAAATAGTAGGCAGGCTGTGCGAAAAGATTGAGAGCCTTGAGAATGCATTGAAAGACAATCTTGCAAAACAGGTTCCGGTCAAAGAAAACCTGCATGTACCCATGACCGTGGAGGAAGTGTGCAGCTATCTCGGAATATCCAAATCATCCTTCTACTACAAAGCCAAGCACGGAGGCATTCCCACCATCAAGCAGGGCAAGCATCTGTTTGTCTATCGTGACGAACTGGACAAATGGCTGGAGAGCGGAAGAAAAGGCCAGATACCTCTGAGCATCGAGGAAGAACACGAGCAGATGCTTGCCGCGACAAGGCATAAGGCAAAACCAAGAGAGCTGTAGGAATATGGAAAAGACGAACAGCAATATTCCTACTCCGGAGGAACTGAAAGCTTACATAGACGAATCGGTCATCAGTGTAACCGGGACATACGAGCAGTCCGCTTCCGTGCTGATGGTGGATGATTCCATCATCGGAACTTTGGGAAATTTCAGTGCGTCCATCGGGAAAGCCAAAAGCAAGAAGACTTTCAATGTCTCGGCCATCGCTGCGGCTGCTTTGACAAATGGCAGGGTGCTGCATTACCGTGCCAGCTTCCCGGAGAACAAAAGGAAGATTCTCTATATTGACACGGAACAGGGCAAAAACCATTGCCAGAAAGTTCTGGACAGAATCCTGAGACTGGCAGATCTGCCGGAAGACTGTGATGCAGACAACCTGATGATGCTGGCACTCCGTAAATATTCGCCCGAAGTACGGCTGGCAATAACGGAACAGGCAATCGGCATGATACCGGACTTGGGACTGGTCATCATAGATGGCATCCGGGACTTCGTCTATGACATCAACTCGCCCGGCGAATCCACCGATGTAATATCCAGACTAATGCGGTGGACTGATGACCGGCAGATACATATCCATACCATCCTCCATCAGAACAAGAATGACGAGCACGCACGCGGTCATATAGGCACCGAACTGAACAACAAGGCGGAAACTATCATGCAGATTGAACCGGACAAGGACGACAAATCCATAAGCGTAGTGGAAGCCCTCCATATCCGTGACCGTGATTTTGAACCGTTTGCTTTCCGGATAAACGAGAAAGCCCTGCCCGAACTGGTGGAGTTTTACCAGCCTCAGAAAAGGCAGCCAGGACGCCCTGCAAAAGAACCGTTCGACCCATACAAGGAAATACCTGAGGATACGCATCGTTCAGCTTTAAACGCCGCATTTGAAGACGGCAATATCAGCAGCTATGACAGCTACCTTGAACGGCTGAAAGAGGGCTACGGACGGCAAGGAATAAAACTGGGGCATAACAAAGTCGTAAAGCTCGCAACATTCCTGAGCAACAAGCGGGTGGTCGTCAAAGAAGGGAAAGAATACAAATTCAACAGAGATTTCTATTACTGAGCCGATGCCGTAAAACTCCATTGGCGAGACATTTTTCTGTGACATTTCTCGACTTTACTTTATTGCCGGGGTGTAGATATGAGAATAAAGCAAAGTGATGGCAGGTTTCACCGTGCAGGTGCAATCTGCCATTCCCCTTTTGTATGTACGCTGGCATCCGGACAGCCCCCGTGCTGTTTGAGATGTGATACCAATCCATTCCGGACTTGCCCGTATGCCAGTAAAACTCCGTATGGGGAGCCTAATACCCCACTCGCCTTTCGGCGGCGGGATGCGTGCCACTTAAATCAGCAAGCTGGGCACGGGAAATCACTATCAGATTTGGACAGAGTACGAAAGATTCTATCTCTCGAATTGCCGACCATGCTTCGGCTCTATGCACATAGTTTCCGCATAAAAACCGGTTAGGACTTTAACCAAGTTATGCTTTCGAGGAACTGTTGCCTTCGGAAAAAAGCATCAAAGATATCCATCGCTACCTAAGCAAAAAAACGTCATCATAGTATACGGAATTATTCGGCAGGACATTGTACAATTCAACACCCTGACTGTTGGATATGATGTTGATTTTATCTCCCCTATTTTCGGACTTGGGTTGCCGTGTCTATAACCAAAATCTCTATCGGAACTAAGCAGTGAATGTCCAATGCGCATACCACATCCCCATCTACAAAGATTCGCTTATGTTATGGCAGACTTCTATCATGAGTTCTGACAAATAAGATTTCCTTAACTGGATAATCTCTGCTACAATCCACCTTAAAAGTCCGGCAAACACAGATTCAAGCTATGGCAAGATTAATTTGGGGTATTGGTCAATATGTCCAATCCAACAATGACATTAACCCATTTCAATGGTCTGCTCAAATCGGCATTAGCATATTTGAAACGGAGAAAAGTCATTATAAATCTGGTGAATCTAATGTGAAATGGCAACGAGTCGTTACCCCCCCCCAACAGTAACGACACTTATCTGTACATACGCCCCATTATCAGCAGGATGTACCGTTTGAGGTGCCTGCTTCTTGGGATATTGTTTCTGTTTCGGATTTATTT
>CALUTX010000026.1 GCA_944323815.1 uncultured Parabacteroides sp.
ATAACAAATATTATGGCAGAATTGAAAGAAAAACTTTTCTCAGAATTCGCCCCTGTCTCTACGGAGGAATGGATGGCGAAGATTACGGCAGACCTGAAAGGGGTTCCGTTTGAGAAAAAGCTTGTCTGGAAGACAGGCGAAGGGTTCAATGTGAATCCTTTCTATCGCGCAGAAGATATCGAAGGTCTGAAGACGACCGAGTCGCTTCCCGGCGAATTTCCTTATGTGCGAGGTACGAAAGTCAATAATGATTGGAAAGTGCGCCAAGAGATCAAGGTGACGGATTTCAAAGCCGCTAACGAGAAAGCGCTTGACATCCTTGATAAAGGCGTGACATCTCTGGGATTCTTTATGAAGGGCGGAGATGTAAATGCGGAAAACATTGCGACGTTGCTGAATGGCATTTGCCCGCAATGTGTCGAACTGAATTTCTCTACTTGTCTTTGCAAGGCTGAATTGCTGATTGGTATTCTGGCTGATTATTTCAAGCAGAGAGGAGTCGATGTGGAGAAATGTCAGGGTTCTGTGAACTATGACCCGTTCAAGAAACCGCTGCTGAAAGGCAAAGAGGCGGGCGACTGGGGCGAAACGGCAAAGGCTGTTTTGAAGGCAGGCGCTGCGTTGCCGGGATACCGGGTCTTGTCTGTCAATGCTTGTTATTTCAATAATGCCGGAGCCTATATCGCACAAGAATTGGGCTATGCGCTGGCATGGGGAAATGAATTGATGGCAAAGCTGACAGAAGCGGGCTGCGACGCGACGGAAGTGGCCAAGAAGATTAAATTTAATTTCGGTATCAGCTCCAATTACTTCATGGAGATCGCGAAGTTCCGCGCAGCCCGTTGGTTGTGGGCTGAAATTGTGAAGGCTTATAATCCGGCTTGCGATTGTGCTTGCAAGATGCACGTACATGCACAGACTTCGAAGTGGAACATGACGGTTTACGATGCGTATGTGAATATGTTGCGTTCGCAGACGGAAACCATGTCGGCTGCGATTGCCGGCGTAGACTCCATCACGGTGCGGCCGTTTGACGAGGCATACGCTACGCCGGACGATTTCTCAGAGCGTATCGCCCGTAACCAACAGTTGCTGTTGAAAGAGGAATGCCATTTCGACAAGGTGGTTGACCCGTCGGCCGGTTCTTATTACGTGGAAGTGTTGACCAACTCGTTGGCGGATGTCGCTTGGAAGCTGTTCCTCGAGGTAGAAGACAAAGGCGGATTCGGTACGGAAGTCGCAGCCGGTGAAATCCAGAAAGCCGTGAATGCTTCGAACGAAGCGCGCCGGAAAGCCGTTGCGACTCGTCGGGAAATCTTGTTGGGCTCGAACCAGTACCCGAACTTCAACGAGGTGGCAGGCGATAAGATCAAAGAGTCGGAGGCTTGTTGTTGCGGTGGCGGGCATGATTGCGGTGAGGCGACGGTTACGCCGTTGGACTTCTCTCGCGGTGCTTCCGAATTTGAAGCATTGCGCATGGCTACGGAAAAGAGCGGCAAGACACCGAAGGTATTCATGCTGACGATTGGGAACTTGGCCATGCGTTTGGCACGTTCGCAGTTCTCCAGCAATTTCTTTGCTTGTGCAGGATACAAAATCATCGACAATTTGGGCTTTGACACAGTGGAAGAGGGCGTAGACGCCGGCGTAAAGGCGGGTGCGGACATCATCGTGCTTTGTTCGAGCGACGACGAGTATGCAACGTTTGCTCCTGCTGCCTACAAAGCGTTGGCGGGTCGTGCGCAGTTTGTCGTAGCCGGTGCTCCTGCCTGCATGGAAGAGCTGAAGGCACAAGGCATCGACCAGTTTATTCACGTAAAGAGCAACGTGCTTGAGACATTGCAAGCTTTCAATGCCAAATTAGGAATCGCTTAAGTAGAGAAGAATCATGAGACCGAATTTTAAAAACATAGATATAAAGAATGCCGGGTTCGCTGCGCATAATGCAGCTGAATGGGCAAAGGCCAACGGTATCGAAGCCGATTGGAAAACACCTGAACATATTCAGGTAAAACCTGTATATACGAAGGAAGATTTGGAAGGCATGGAGCATCTGCATTATGCTTCCGGTCTGCCTCCCTATTTGCGTGGCCCGTATAGCGCCATGTATGCGATGCGTCCTTGGACGATTCGCCAATATGCCGGTTTCTCGACCGCCGAAGAATCGAATGCTTTCTATCGCCGGAATCTGGCTTCCGGACAGAAAGGTCTGTCGGTCGCTTTCGACCTGCCGACGCACCGCGGATATGATGCCGACAACGAACGGGTTGTGGGCGACGTCGGAAAAGCCGGTGTGTCCATCTGCTCATTGGAAAACATGAAGGTGTTGTTTGATGGGATTCCATTGAACAAGATGTCTGTCTCCATGACGATGAACGGTGCCGTCTTGCCGGTAATGGCTTTCTATATCAATGCCGGATTGGAACAAGGTGCTAAGTTGGAAGAGATGGCCGGAACCATCCAGAATGATATTTTGAAGGAGTTCATGGTGCGGAACACCTATATTTATCCGCCTGAGTTCTCCATGCGGATTATTGCCGACATCTTTGAATATACTTCGCAGAAGATGCCGAAGTTCAATTCCATCTCCATCTCCGGTTATCACATGCAGGAGGCCGGTGCGACGGCTGACATCGAGATGGCTTACACGTTGTGCGACGGTTTGGAATATTTGCGTGCAGGGGTGAATGCCGGGATCGATATTGATGCGTTTGCTCCGCGTTTGTCTTTCTTCTGGGCTATCGGCGTGAACCACTTCATGGAAATCGCCAAGATGCGTGCTGCCCGTATGTTGTGGGCGAAGATTGTGAAGAGCTTTGGGGCGAAGAACCCGAAATCGTTGGCGTTGCGTACGCACTGCCAGACTTCCGGTTGGTCGTTGACGGAGCAAGACCCGTTCAACAACGTGGGTCGTACCTGTATCGAAGCGATGGCTGCCGCTTTGGGACATACGCAGTCGTTGCACACGAACGCATTGGATGAGGCAATCGCCTTGCCGACTGATTTCTCTGCCCGTATTGCGCGGAACACGCAGATTTATATCCAAGAGGAGACCAAGATTTGCAAGGAAATCGACCCGTGGGCAGGTTCTTATTACGTAGAAACGTTGACGAACGAATTGGTTCACAAAGGTTGGGAACTGATTCAAGAGATCGAGAGCATGGGCGGTATGGCAAAGGCTATCGAGACCGGTCTGCCGAAGATGCGTATCGAAGAGGCTGCTGCCCGCACGCAAGCTCGTATCGACTCGGGTGTTCAGACGATTGTCGGTGTCAACAAATATCGTCTGCCGAAAGAGGATCCGATTGACATTCTGGAAATCGACAACACGGCTGTCCGGAACGAACAGATTGAGCTGTTGAAACAGTTGCGTGCTAATCGCGACGAGGCGGCTGTTCAGAAAGCGTTGGACGATATTACGGAATGTGTCCGCACGAAGAAAGGCAATTTGCTTGACTTGGCTGTCAAGGCGGCTGCCGCACGTGCTTCCTTGGGCGAAATTTCCGATGCGTGTGAAAAGGTTGTAGGACGTTATAAAGCAATTATCAGAACAATATCAGGCGTGTATTCATCAGAAACGAAGAAAGATGCAGACTTCGAACGGGCTTGCGAGTTGACCGCCGAGTTTGCCAAGAAAGAGGGCCGTCAGCCGCGCATCATGATTGCGAAGATGGGGCAGGACGGACACGACCGTGGCGCCAAAGTGGTGGCTACGGGATATGCCGATTGCGGTTTCGACGTCGACATGGGACCGTTGTTCCAGACTCCGGCCGAAGCAGCTCGCGAAGCGGTTGAAAACGATGTCCATGTGATGGGCGTCTCTTCTTTGGCAGCCGGACATAAGACCTTGATTCCGCAGGTCATCGAGGAGCTGAAGAAGCTGGGTCGTCCCGACATCGTGGTGATTGCCGGCGGTGTGATTCCGGTACAAGATTATGACTTCCTGTATAAGGCAGGCGTGGCAGCCATCTTCGGTCCGGGTACATCCGTATCGAAAGCCGCTTGCCAGATTATGGAAATCTTGTTGGGTGAATAAAGTAAAACGGAAATGAATGATTGAAAAAAGGTTGTGCCGTTTGGGACGTATGCCATCGGCACGGCCTTTTTTTGCTAAAGTTGTAAATAGTGAAAAAAGCGCGGATAGAAAAAGAATTGGAACCTTTTCCTTTATCGGAAGAAACTCAGATGAGTCAGATGAGTCCAGTTCTCATAAAGAAAAGAACAAAACTGTCGACGGCTCAAGCAACGTTTAACCGTCTGAACAAAAAAATTGTGGCATTGCGGCATGATATACAGGAATTGCCCGAAAGAGAAAAAGTGATAACTGATTTTTATAAGAAACATGTGCATGCTCTTTTTGTGAAAGAAGGAGAGTTGAAATACGCTTTATTGATACGTTTGGATACGGTATATCAAACAGGTAAGTTGACAGAGAAAAATAAGAGTTTGCTGGCAGAACTGGTGTTGGCGGAGTCTGAGCAAATAGACGATTTTCCATTGTCGGATGCTCAAATAGAAGAAATGCACCGAATTCGGGAAAAATATGAACTTATTGTATCCGAACTTACACCTGAAGAAATGGAAAAAGAGCGGGTTGCCGTTGCCTTGGAGGCATTCTCTTTCTTGGGTGGCCAACCGAATACGAAAATGCGCCAAGCTGCAAATATGGAAGAGTTGGAAAAGTTGCTTGAGGAGTATTACGAGGAAGCGTTCCAACAAGAGGCTGAGAGAAAGTCTTCTTGCTCCAAAACACAAGAAAGAGCTCAACCGAAAATGACGAAGCGGGAGTTGAAGCAGAAACTCCAAGAAGAACAAACCATGAAATCAATCCGGGAAATCTATATCGAGTTGGTGAAAGAATTGCATCCGGATAAAGAGACGGACGAGAATATCCGCCAATTGAAAGAAGAACGAATGAAACAGCTGACGGAAGCTTACCAGAACAAGGATTTGGCCTCTTTGTTATCCATGCAATTGAATTGGCTGGAAGATACTGCTTTGGATCCGGCATCGCAGACCGATGAGGTATTGAAACGCTATAACAAGGTGTTGCGTAAGCAGCTTTCACGTTTGGAACAAGAATATGAATTGTTGTGTTCCGCTCCTTTTCCGGGTGTTTTGGGTGCCTATGCCGGTTATCGACAGATTCCGATGACGCGTTTGAAAAGTCGTTTGGAAACCATGTTGCAGATACATAGGCAGGAATTGGAAAACGTCGAAGACTATGTCTGTTCGTATGAAACATTGACCGGATTGAGAAAGAATCTGAAGAATTTTCAGGCACGACAGAAAGAGAAAATGCAGCAGATGGATTGGGATGACCTCATTGACCTGTTTTTGATGCGTTGATTCCGTGGAAAGGCAAAAAAGAGGTAATTACTCGATAGCAATTTGGCAAAGACAGATTTAAAATATTACTTTTTCTTCTGTTATGGAAGAACGACGGGCAGATATAAAACAGTTCGAAAAGCTCTTTGAACAATACAAGGAGCCTTTCATGTCGTTTGCCAATTCGTATGTGCGCGACCCGATTGTGGCAGAAGACATTTATGTCGAATCCATGATGCAATATTGGGAGAAGCGGACGGAACTCCCGACCGACATCAATGTCCCGGCTTATATCCTGACGTCCGTCAAGAACAGGGCGTTGAATTATTTGCGACATTTGGGTGTCCGGACGGAAGCGGAAGCACAATTATATGAACATCAGACGCGCGAGTTGAATTTCCGTATATCGTCATTGGAATCATGTGACCCTTCTGAACTGTTTACCACCGAAGTGCGGGACATCATCCGGAACACACTGAAGGAATTGCCCGAACAGACCCGCCTGATTTTCGTCAAAAGCCGTTTTGAAAACAAAACCAATCGGGAAATTGCCGAAGAATTGGATACACACATCAAAACCATCGAATATCATATCGCCAAGGCCTTGAAACTTTTTCGTGTCCGCCTGAAAGACTACTTGCCGTTGCTTGCTTTTTTAGGTTTGTCTTTCTAAACACGATTCAGATTCCCCGGCGGGTAAATGGATTTGAGCTTCGGGAAAATAGATTTTATCAAAGGGGTAAGTGAAAGTATATTTGTGAATGTAAACCAATTCTATTACTCGCTATTTTGAGCATATAAGTAAAATAGTGAAAGATGTGAAAATGAAAAAAAGTTCCTTTTTTTGTTTAGGGTATTTTCTGTTTGGCGTGTTATTCAGACGAAACGGGATAGAAAATCTCACTGTAAAATGGAAAGAGAATTGCTACATAAATATTTCAGAGGCGAAACCTCCGCAGAGGAGGAAAAGCAGATTATGGACTGGGCGGAAGCCTCGCCGGAAAATCATGCCGTCTATCTGAAAGAGCGGAAAATCTGGAATGCGATGCTGCTTGCTCCTGCCATTGCCGGTAAGCCGGTACGGGAGAACAAGCGAGTACGTCTGTTCCGGCTTTGGACCTATGCAGCAGCGGCCGTGTGTTTGCTGGCCGTCGGAATTAGCGCTTTCTATTTGTATTCAGATAAAGGACAGCAACCGTTGGATTTACAGCAAATTTCGGAACCGACTTTGTTGTTGAGCAATAACGAACACATTGTGTTGAACCGCGAATCATTCGAGTTGAAAGGAAAGATGGCAACGATTAACAACGACCACGAGAAGAAAGAGCTGTCTTATTTGCCTCAAAAAGAAGAGGCCGCTCGTCCGGTTACTGACACCGTCATGAACCGGTTGGTCATTCCACACGGGAAGACCTATCGGTTGGTGTTGCCGGATAGTACCGCCGTTATCTTGAATGCCGAATCGGAGCTGACGTTCCCTTCCGCTTTCAATGCCCAAATACGGGAGGTTACGTTGAAAGGCGAAGCTTTTTTCCAAGTAAAGCATAATGAAGCGGTTCCCTTTATCGTGCATACGGAACAATTGGATGTGCGTGTATTGGGTACGACTTTCAATGTCAGTAGCTATGCCGATGAAACACTTTTGCGGACAACATTGGTTGATGGTTCTGTTCAAATTGAGCAAAACGGGGAAACGCATCAACTCCGTCCTTCTGAACAGTATACCTATAATAAGCAAACAAATACCAAAGAAACCCATACGGTGGACACCGATATTTATACCGCGTGGGTGAACAACGAATACATATTCCGGAATGCTCCGCTGTCCGAGATTCTGACACAAATCGGGCATTGGTATGAGTTCCAGACGACCTACGAAACACCGTCGCTCCAAGAAAAACGCTTCTCGTTTACCATTGGGCGCGACGCCTCCTTAGATCAGATTATCCGGTTTATCAACAGCACGGAAGAAGTCTATATCGAGAGAATGAACACGAGTATTCACATTAAAAACAAACAGCCCATGGAATAGAAAACGAACAAAAAAAGAGGAGACCGCATCTTGCACATGCCGTCTCCCCGCAGAATCTTTTACCCAATTAAATCAAGTAGTTAAATTCAAATTGTAAATTTATGAAGAAGAATTATTTTATGCCTTTTTTATCTCCTAAAAAATACAAAAAGGCATTATTGGTAGGCTTGTTGGCCCTGCCTGTGGGGTATCCACCCTTACCTCTTTCGGCGAAGGAACTTTCAATTTTTGAACAAAGTTATTCCTTGAACCTGAAATTCCGGAATGAGTCGCTTGGAAGCGCCATCGAACAGATTTCGCGCCAAGCCCATGTTCGCATCATTTACAGCAACGACCAAGTCGATACCCGGAAAAAGGTCAATGCCGATATTCAGACGTCCGACATCCGCGAAGCATTGTTGGCAGTTTTAGGTGACGGCTACGCTTTTAAACAGGAAAACAATTACATCACGATTCTTCGGGTGAAGTCAGAATCGTCGGCAGTAATTGCGAGTCAACAGAAAAAAAGTACTGTCACTGGACTTTTGACCGATGCAGACGGAAACCCGATTATCGGTGCGACAGTCGGCATCAAAGGTACGACACATGGTGTGACAACCGACATGGACGGGCGGTATATTTTAAATGATGTCACCAATGGTGACATCATCGAATTCCGATATATCGGAATGGTTACGGAGGAGCGGACTTACAAAGGAGAGGAAACCATCAACATCCGCATGTTGGAAGCCTCTGTCAGCTTGGACGATGTAGTGGTCATCGGTTATGGTCAGCAGAAAAAGGAGAGTGTGGTGTCTTCGTTGAATACGATAGGGCCAAAAGAATTGACGATTAAACAGCGAAATTTGAGAAATGTTCTGGCAGGACAGATTGCAGGTGTGATTGCTGTACAACGAAGTGGTGAACCAGGTAATGATGCTGCCGCGTTTTATATTCGTGGACAGAGTTCATACGCAGGTGGAACCAATCCGCTTGTTCTGGTAGATGGTGTACCGCGTGACATGGATGACATAGACGTGGATGAAATCGAAAGTTTTACCGTTTTGAAAGATGCATCTGCAACAGCTGTCTACGGTGCGGAAGGTGCAAATGGTGTTGTATTGATTACTTCTAAACGAGGCATGGTGCAAAAAACGCAAGTTAGCTTTAGCGCACAGTATAGTATTGTGACTCCAACCCGTATGCCGGAAACACTGAATGCGTATGATTATCTATCCTTATACAACGAGGCTGTTTGGAATGATCAGGGAAATCCGACCAACTTCAATCCGCAATATTCTCAAGAAGTCTTAGATTTATATCGCACAGGTGCCGATCCGGATTTATATCCATCTGTTAATTGGTATGATTTGCTTCAAGAGCATACACAAAGCCAACGTTATACCGTTAATTTTAGGGGAGGTTCCGAGAAAGTTCGTTTCTTTGCTTCTGGAGCTTACTACTCGGAAGATGGTATCTTTGATTCCAATCCAACAGAAAAATACAATGCGAACATAGGTTTGCAACGTTTCAATCTGCGTTCCAATGTGGATATGGATTTGACGAAGACCACGCAACTATCTATTGATATGAGTGGTCAATATCTAAGAAAGAACCAGCCGGGATATTCGTCGGACGAGATCTTTGATTTTATATCCCATTTTCCTGTGCATGTCATTCCCATGTATTATTCCGATGGAACTTTTTCTGATCATGGCGCTCCTGGATATGGTGTAGATACACAGCCTTATAACATGTTGAATAATAGTGGATATAATAAAACATGGAGTGCTTTTTTACAAACCAAAACCACTTTAAGACAGAAATTGGATTTTATTACGGAAGGTTTATCTGTTAAAGGTTCTGTTAGTTTTGATGCAGATTTTACTTCTACAATGGCTCGCTCTAAAACACCGCAAACGTTTTATGCTTTAGGACGAAATGAGGATGGAACACTCAATAAGAAAACAATGAAAGAAGGAGCTGCACTTGGTGATCCTTATTCATATAGTACGGGGGGAACTAAAAAGATTTATATCGAAGCTTCTTTGGATTATGCACGAACCTTTAACAAAGTACATGATGTGACAGGGATGATTCTTTATATGCAAAAAGAAACGCAATACCAAAACAAAAGTGGATTGCAATTACTTCCTTATCGCAAACAGAGTGTTGTAGCTCGTGCCACGTACGGTTATGACGATCGTTATATGATTGAAGCCAGTATGGGTATGACGGGTAGCGAGAATTTTGCACAAGGACATCGTTGGGGTATTTTTCCGGCTGTTGGTGCAGCATGGTTTATCAGTCATGAGAAATTCATGCAAGGAGTTGAGGACTATCTCAGTAAGTTGAAATTGAGAATATCTTATGGTATTACCGGTAATGATAATATTGGTGAATCTACTCGTTTCCCTTATCGGGAGAGTATCAATACCGGTGCAGGAGGATATAATTTCGGTTTGACTCCCGGCGCAAATGGTGGTGCAAGTAATTCACCGGGAAGTGGTATTGTAGAAGGTAGTTTTCCAATGCCTAATTTGTCGTGGGAAATTGAAAAGAAACTGAATGCAGGTATTGATGTGGGGTTGTTTAGAGGTCGTGTTGATTTTAGTGCAGATTATTTCTTTAACCGACGTAGTGATATCTTGCTACAAAGAAGGACTGTTTCAAATGTGACCGGCTTTCGTGTTATGCCGTATCAAAATTTTGGTATTGTTAATAATCAGGGAATTGATGCTAATTTGATTTTGAAGCAGAAAGTTGGAGAAGTTGATATGTCTGCTCGTGGAAATCTAACATTTGCTCGAAATAAAATCATTGAATATGATGAAGTACCACAGCGATATGCTTATCAGAATTATACAGGAAATTCGATTGGTGACGAAATGCTATATATTGCTGAAGGACTTTATACACCGGATGATTTTGATATTACGACAGATGCCAAGGGCGCTCAATCTTATGAGTTAAAAGAGGGGATGCCTGTTCCGGCAGCTAATGTCTCTCCCGGTGATATCAAATATAAAGATTTAAATAATGATGGCGTAATCAATGATTATGACCGTACGTATGATCATGGTTTTTACAACAAACTCCCGGAAATTGTCTATGGGTTTGGATTGAATGCGGAGTGGAAAGGATTCTTTGTCGGAGTTTTCTTTCAAGGAACAGCGCATGCCTCCGCAAATTTGCTTGCTAATACAACTAATATGACACCTTTTGCAAAAGGTGTGGATAACTCCTCTGCACGAATAGAAGCACTTGATCGCTGGACTGCGGAAAACCCATATAATCAGAATGTTTTTTATCCTCGATTACATGCTGCCGGATTTGATCATAATATGCTTAACAGTACTTATTGGCGTCGGGATGCCGGGTTCCTCCGTTTGAAGAATATCGAAATTGGTTATGAATTTAACGATAAGGTATTAAGGTCTTTAAAGATGAAAAATCTCAGGATTTATTTGCAAGGTAATAACGTTGCCGTATGGGATCATATCAAGTTATGGGATCCGGAATTGGGAGATGCTAATTCAGGGGCTAAATATCCTATTTGTAGTAATTATACGGTTGGTTTAGAAGTTACATTTTAATCAGTGATAAATATGAAATTTACAACTAATATAAAAGTTTTGGCAACTACATGCTTGTTCTCTTGCTCATTGGCGGGATGTAGTGATTATTTGGACGTTTCTGATGAAATTGCGGAAAATCTAACGTTGGAAGAAGTTTTTGACAATCCCAACTACATGCGCCGTTGGCATGGAAATTTATTTAATTGTATCTCTGAATATTCCAGTATTGGAAGAAACCAAGCAGATGGTTTTTCTGGTGTTTGGGTCTCCATGTGTGGAGAAACGACTATAAGCAGTGCAGGATGGACGGAAATGACATCCGGATTTACTGCGGCTACAGCCCCTTATCAACGTTGGACTGCTTTGTATCAATATATTCGGGATGCACATATCTTTTTGGAGCGTGTACAACCGAAAGGGACGATAAATGATCAATATCAGTTGACGGAAGCCGATGTAAAAAGAATGAAGGCAGAGGCTAAGTTTTTAATTGCTTATAGTTACTTCTCTTTGTTTGAGCTTTATGGGGCAGTTCCTATTGTGACAGGGATAGCCAATCCGGAAGACAAAGGTCTTGATTATGCTCGTTCTTCGGTTGATGAAGTGGTGGAATACATCGACGGTCTACTTGCCGAAGTAATTGAATCAGGCGACCTGCCGGAAACGATTATTAAAAATCCATCGGCGACCGGAAATGATAAATATAATTTGAATGAGATTGTCCGTCCGACTGTGACTGCCGCGAAAGCATTGCGGGCAAAACTCTGGGTATATGCTGCTTCTCCTTTGTTTAATGGTGGATATGAAGAAGCGTTACAGGTCACTAACACAGATGGCAAACAGTTGTTCCCTGCATACGATGCCAACAAATGGAACATTGCGAAAGAACGTTTGGAAGAGCTGTTTGCAAATACGGATCAAAACGGGCATAAATTGTTCACGGTTATGAATGAGGATGGAACCATTAATCCGGATGAGTCTTATTACCAGCTTTTCCAAAGCTATAATGATGAAATCTTATGGGCGACCGGCGATAATCTTTGGAATGGTTCGACTATGGAACAAAATACCAATCCAAGAGATTGTTATACAGGTTGGGGGTATTTGGGTGTATCGCAAGAATTGGTAGATGCTTATTTTGTAGATAATGGTTTGACAATTGATGATCCGGGAAGCGGTTATCGTGAGGATGGTTTTACAGATGTTGTCAATCCTTGTAACGAGAATAAGCGAGTGGACACAGGTGTGTTTACAATGTATGCAAATCGTGAGCCTCGTTTTTATGCAAGTATCGGTTATGAAGGGAAAAGTTGGCATATTCAGCCGATTGGAAGACCCGATTATACGATTGGATTTGCTAAAGGAGAGGGATGTGATAATTCTTCTGCCGATAATCCACGTACGGGTTATTTACCAACCAAATTTAAAAATAGACAAATCCTTTATACGGGCGATTATATTAAACAATGGGCACGTCCGTCCATTCTGTTTCGTCTTGCTGATTTTTATTTGTATTATGCAGAGGTATGTAATGAAATCAATCCGGGTGATCCCAATATTATTACCTATTTGGATAAGGTGAGAGAACGTGCAGGTATACCCGGATATCAAGAACTTGCTCGGACAAATAAAAAAAATATTATTGGGAATCAGGACTTGCAACGGAAGATGATCCAACGTGAACGGCAGGTTGAGTTGGCGATGGAAGGACAACGCTATTTCGATATTCGCCGTTGGATGATTTGTGGAGAGGGAGAAGATGCCGATCAAAGCGCTTTGCATGGTATGAACATGAATGGATATAAAGATCAACCAATTGGTTCGGCTACGTCATATTTTACCCGTATATTGATTGAGTCGCGTGCATGGCGTCGTTCCATGTATCTCTATCCGATACCGCAGGATGAAATACAAAAGAGTCAGCTTTTGGTACAAAACCCATTGTGGTAAATAAAAAATACGCCTCCGGATGTAATTCCCCGAGAGGCGTATTTTTTTACCCGGAGGGAATCTTTAAATTTGTGCGTATATATATCCTTATACATTTATCAGACATGAAACAAATAACTTTTTTATTTTTGATTGGCGGGCTGCTTTGTTGGTTCTCTTCTTGTGCCTCTGAAACCGAACGCCGTTCTTTTCGTGGAATTTATGTTGATGATCCGGCAGGGACGGAGGGGCTATATAACCCGGAGCGCGGATTTCGTTTGGAGGTGGCATTGGATGTCGCGAATAAAAATTATGTATGGAATCCGAAACAATATCCGGATATCACTTCCTATTTGGAGTCCGAATCTCAAACGTATGCTTCCGACAGTGTTGCGCTTGTTCAGACCTATTTTTATCTGACGGATTTAGCGGGAAAGGATTTGTCTGAAGAGAACTTTGAAACGATGGATATTTTCTTCCAAAAACTACGGGATTTGGGGAAGAAGGCGGTTCTTCGTTTTGCCTACGAAACAGCTTTTATGGGACGTGCACCCAAAGGACCGACCGAAGCCGATGTGCTCCGCCATGCCAAACAATTGAAGCCGTTTTTGGAAAAAAATAAAGATGTCATACAGGTGGTTCAGGCGGGTATGATTGGCGCTTGGGGCGAATGGCATAGTTCGGTACATGGACTGGAAAATTCTCCACAAACCAAACGGAACATTTTAGAGGCGGTTTGCGACATGACTCCGCAAGGACGCTTTGTGCAAGTGCGTGTTCCGGCATACAAAAACTTGTTAGACGAAAACTCGGTTGCCTACAAACGGGTTTCTTTCCATGATGATTTTATTGTCATCAAACCTCACCAGTGGGACGGCGGAATGTCGGAAGGAACTCCTGCCTATGAACAGATTGTGGAAGAATCTCCTTATCTCCCGGTTGATGGAGAATTGCCTTGGGGGACATGGAGCATGAACGAAGACCCGGATAATCCGGAGGCTGGGTGGATAATTGACGGACTTCAAACAGCCCGCCGTTTATTTTTGCAACATTATACGTCTTTAAGCGCGATTCATAATTACAAGGAGAAAGGGACGAAAGATAAATATTCCATGATGTATTGGAAAGAAACGCCTGTTACGGAGGAGTTTCTGAAGGAGAATCAGATGCCTATATCTGATGGTTATTTCCGGAAAAAGGATGGGACGAAGGTGGAACGGAACGTTTTTGATTATATCCGGGATCATTTGGGGTATCGAATTGAATTGCAAGAGTTGGAAATACCCCATGTCTTGACTGCGGAAGGGACGAACCGGATAAAAATATCGCTTATCAATCGGGGCTTTTCCACGTTGTTTAATGAACATCCGGTTTATTTGGTTTTGATTAATCCGGCGGGAGATGTTGTTTGTCAAACACAGACGGATGCGAATGTGCATGATTGGCAACCTTATGAGCCGTCGGATAGTATGCGGGTGCCTTTGGTTCATCCTATTTGTGCAGATTTACAAATCCCTCCCACATTGCCCAAAGGTGAATATCGATTGGGGCTTTGGATTCCGGACGGTTCCGAACGTTTGCAATATAATAACCGTTTTGCGATTCGTTGTGCCAATGGGGATGTAGCATGGTGGAAATCGTCAGATGGGAAATATGGCGTGAATATTTTGTGTGATAAACTTCTTCTAAAATGAAATAGATAAATAATACGAAAGATAGTTTTAATATGAAAAGAGTCCCACAATTTTTATTTGCGTTTTTGTTTCTGACGTTTTGTGTACAGGCTGCGTCTTCTTGGGAGGAGACAAGGACCATCCTATTTTCTTCTTCCTTGGGGGAAAATCAATATTTGCTTCGGCCAAATGAAAGTTTCAGCCGGGAAGTTGAGTTTAAACCGGCGACAATCCCGACACGGAAATTTTTGCGTGTGATTGGTAATTTGCAAATGCCTGCTCCTTTTGCAACTCGCGGAGAGGAGATGTTTCGTCGGGCAGAATTTCTTATTGATGATAATTTGGACTCGATAATCCGGAAAAAGGATCGTTATTCTCTTTATTTCAAAGGAGAGAATGATGACTTTGAACGGCATGCCTATTATCGTATTTCGGGTAAAGAATTGAAGTCCGGTGAATTGAAGGTTGTGCTACCTGTTGTAAAAAAGCGAAATTTGGAGGTCGCCTCAACGGGTGATTTTGGTGTGGAGATTGAGTTGTTTTATCAGAAGCACGGTCGGGCGGCTGATGATATTTATGATGAGCCGGATTCTTTGCTTTATATGCCCATTCTGGCCGGAAGCGGTAACTATCAGGAAGTTTCGCAAACATTCCAGCTTCCGGAACATGTGGCCTGTCTTTTTTTGCGTGTAGGTGGAAGACGTTTTAGCGGAGAGTGTTGGGTGGAAGCTCCACGTTTGATGCAAAATAAAAAGTTGGTCGCCTCTATTCCTTTTACCAAGTTTGCAGACAGACCGGATACCTACAATTATTGGGTCGGTTGTAACCTTTCGACTCGTAGTTGGCCGATGTGGCAACTCGAGTTTAACGGTAAAACGCTTTTCCGGGGAAATGTTTTTGACCGGGCTTCCAATGTGACAGATTTCTATATCCTGTTGCCCGATAGTATACAGGGAAATGGCGATTTGCGGCTGACGCTTTTGAAAGAACCGCATCGGGCTGCTTATCCGTATGAATTACGTGGTTTGGAGCTAATCGAGGAAACGGCCCGAGATTTTGAGGTGATTTCCGTCCCGAAGTTTGTTACCAAAAATCAGTCATTTGGATTACTTATTGAGACGAATCGGCCGGACGTCAGTTTGCAAGTCACGGCCCAAGGTGCAGTATCTCCTGCTGTACAAACTTGTCGGTTTGAGAAAAGCGGATTGCATGTCGTGGAATTACGGGCAGAAGCCGCCGGAAATTCTGCCTCTTTGACGATAAGTGACGGTGAGCGGACAGAGCAGGTCGAAATTCAACAAATAATCGACAAAGCGTCTGAGCAAATTTATCTATCTTCGGGGGATGAGATTTATATAGATAAGCAATATACACCATACGATTATTTCTTTAAGTGGTATATATCCAATCGAATTGGAAATTGGTATCAGTTTCGTCCGTCTTATCAATGGAGCGGATTTAGAATCGTTGACCCGGCTTTCGTTCGGCATTATACCGGTTTGTTGGATCAGTTGAAAATGCCTTACGCTTGGCAGGTCGAAGGCAGGACATTGGCAGGCAGCCGGATTAATCCGTCATTGGAAACGTTGGCCTCGCCTATGTTTCGGGGGAAACAGGCGCATGAGAATGATGGTGGTTATTACTATTGGCAGCATTTCCTGTATCAGGGACTTTTTTCCGATATGGCTGCCCGTAACCGTCCGTATGGAGGAATCTTTGCCAAACATCGTCCGATTTATACCGATCATGGTGTTTTCATCCATTATGATCCGGAGGGAGTAACCGATATGGCGGATGGAGCGCGTAAGTTGGTAGCCAATTTCCGTTATTCAAAGGGAGAAAGCAGTCGGCATACAGGGCCGTCGACTTTGTTCCGGTATTTGTATCAAGCCGGTTACAGCTGGTTAGGAGCAGAGCAGATGTATGGGCCGGAAGAGATTATCCTTTCCTCATTGAGAGGAGCCTCTCGGGCTTACAGTCGCCCGCATTACGGCTCGCTCCATGCGATGCAGTGGGGATCCGGTCCTTTTACCGACCCGAAGCATGCGTTACGGTTGTATATGTCGTTGGCTGTTGCTTATATGCATGGTTCTTCGCACATGAACACGGAAGAGGCTTTGTGGACAGACGAATACATGAACGACCGTTATTCGGTTTCAGGAAAGGAACATTTGTTTGCACAGCATCAGATGTTGGATTTTGTTGAAACGCATTCGCGTCGGGGTGAATTGAAGAGCAACATAGCTGTCATTCAGGGGCGGAACGATGCCTGGAAGTCTTTTGGACGCGGCAGTTTGTGGTCGCAGAAGGGCGAGAAGTGGAAATTCAATCAAGCCTGCGAAAGTTTTGATTTGCTGAAGGTATTTTATCCGGAAAACATTGTGAATGGTTGCGGCCCTGAAGGCTGGTTCACATCGACCCCTTACGGAACCATTGATTTGTTACCCATCGAAGCGCCTCAGGATGTACTGAATCAATACAAGGCATTGATCTTCTTGGGTTGGAACAGTTATGAGAAGGATGACTTTTTACGCATTCGCGATTTCGTGTTCAACGGCGGAGCGCTTCTCCTGGCAGCGGCCCATTTGAACGTCGAGTTACAGCCGGATCGTCCTACCTGTTTCCCTGCGGACGATGCAATCATTCGGGAGATGTTAGGTAATAACTATCAGCAGTTGACCGGCCGGACGGAGATTTCTTATGGAAAAGGGCGGATTATCTATTTCCCTCAAAAAACTTATCCAATCGCTTTGAAAGAGGATTATACAGCGGCTATGCGGCAAATTGCAACCGAAACGGTTGAGCCGGAAGACAGTAAAGGTTGGATAAAAACGACCGCTTCCGTCGGTTTTACGGTGTGGGACACTCCGGAGCGGCGCACGGTTTACCTGTTGAATACGGATTGGAAAAGCGACCGGGAACAGCAGGCTGCAACATTCACGTATCAAGGGAAAGACTTTCCTATTGAAGTACGCCGTTATCATATCGAAACCATTCATTGTACAGAGGGATTGGCCGTGATGCCTGCTTCTAATACAACGGATGTTTTATCCATTCAAAAGGAAGAGGCTGGTTGGAAAGTGAAAATCCAAAATACAGAGCATGATACCCTCCGATTCTTGAATGCCGTTACAGGAAAGGTCGAGTCTTTCTCTTTTCCAGAGGCAGGCATACATGAGATGTTCATTCATTTATAGCAATCGAACCTGTTAATAAATCCCGGATCTTTCATTTACCCTCTCCGGATAACCCAGTTTAGACTTTGGGGAAACGGATTTTGGCGGAGGGTAAATGAAAGATCCGGGATTTTTTGTTAGAAAATT
>CALUTX010000027.1 GCA_944323815.1 uncultured Parabacteroides sp.
GCACCTATTAAATTAGTGTTGATAGGATTAAACAGAATCTGAAAGAATAATGTTGAAGATTAATAGGCTACTGATAACGATCGTCTTGATATTCATGGGGTTGCCTTTGGCTGCTCAAAATAATACAAATTCACCTTATACGCGATTCGGATATGGCGATTTGGGAGATCGTTCGTTTGGGGCAGGACGGGCAATGGGAGGCGTTGGTTATGGTTTGCGTTCTCCAAAACAAATTAATCCGATGAATCCGGCATCGTATAGTTGTATGGACTCGTTAACATTTCTTTTTGATTTTGGAGTGGCTGGGCAATTGTCGTGGTTTGATGATGGGAACTCGCGCCAGCATGACATCAACGGAAATTTGGAGTATATCGCATTACAGTTTCCCGTACATCGTCGGATAGCGTTGAGCGTGGGACTTTTGCCTTATTCGTATGTGGGGTACCAGTTTGGAACTGTGCGGAATGAAGCAGGCGTGACATTCACGGAGTCTTATGAAGGTTCAGGCGGTTTAAGTGATTTGTATGGTGGTATTTCGATTGATCTTTGGAAAAAGCGGTTGGCAGTGGGAGCCAATTTTGGTTTCCTGTTTGGTAACATTACGCATGAGCAAGTGGTTTTGATGTCGAGCGAAGGTACAGGAGCTTATAATACGAGTCGGAGTCAGGAATTGCGGATTAGGGATATAAAAATGGATTTCGGTATTCAATATACACATCCATTCAGCCGTACCGAGAGTGTGACGTTGGGATTTGTATTCTCTCCTAAAAACAGTTTGAATGCAGATTCTTATCAATTGACCCAGTCGTATACATCTTCCGGATCGGATTCGGAGATTATTCAGTCTGATACCATCCGGAACCGGGCGTTTGGCCTGCCTAATTCGTATGGAATCGGTCTTTCATATGTGAAACAAAATAAATTAACGTTAGCAGTTGATTTTTCTTATGAAGATTGGGGAAAAATGCTTTATTTTGGCGAGCGGGACAACTTCAAAAACCGTTACCGTGTAGCTGCCGGAGTGGAATATATTCCCGACTATATGCGTAATTCGTATTTTGGTCGAATCCGTTATCGGGCAGGTGTGCATTATGGCAATTCCTATTTGCGCATGAATCGGACTGACGCAAATCCTTCGGGAGATAGTTATAATGAGATAGGAGCGAGTATAGGATTTGGGTTCCCATTAATAGATAACCGTTCATTATTAAACATATCATTAGAATACATGAAAAAGAAACCGGAAGTACGCACAAATATGATTGATGAACAATATTTTCGTTTTACGGTGAATTATACCTTTAATGAAATGTGGTTTATGAGGCGTAAGATTAATTAAATAGTTAACTTTAACAAACATAAATATGAAGATCAAAGTATTATTGTTAGCTGCTGGATGTTCGATGATGGCATTTGGGGCTTATGCGCAAAAGGGAGTTGATACTGGTACTCCGTTTGGTTCAGGAGAGGACAGTGTTCGGTGTATTACCAATATCAGTTTGTTCACACCGTACGCCAAAGCAGGGAATTATAAAGATGCTTATGAGTTTTGGTATCAGGCTTATAAGGAGTGTCCGGGGGCTCATAAGGACATCTATTTGTATGGCGTGAGAATTATGGACTGGAAAATCAACACAGAGCAAGATCCGACGAAGAAAGCTGCTCTGATTGATGAACTGATGCAAGTGTATGACACACGTGTGAAGTATTTTGGAAATGACAAACGCTATGGTAAAGACTGGATTGTCTCGAATAAAGCGGGTGATTATATCCGTTTGTTAGGCGAAAAAGCGGATCCTAAAGTCTATTATGCATGGTTGGGAGAGGTGATTAATGAATTTGGAGAAAAGACCGAAGCTAAGGGACTTTCTTTGTATATGCAGGCTTCTCACATGCAGTTGTTGGCAGATCCGAATTTCAAATCTACTTATTTGGACGATTATTTGAAATGCTCAAAGTTCATCTCTGCGCAGTTGGCTGCTGCTCAAGCTGCTAATAATGAAAAAGAGGTGAAGAACCTGACTGCTTACAAATCTGCAATTGATGGTGGCTTTGCGAATAGTGGTGCTGCTGATTGTGAAACCTTGCAGAATATGTATGCACCGAAGGTAGAAGCTGCGAAGGGTAATTTGGAAGCTTTGAAGGAAATTGTTTCTTTATTGAGACGTGTTCGTTGTCAGGAAATAGAGGCATTCTATTCGGCTGCTTCTTATCTATATGAACTGGAGCCGAGTGCAGACGCTGCTCTTGGTATTGCAAAGCAGGCTGTGAAAGCAAATGATTATGATAAGGCTATCAAATATTTCGAAGAGGCTGCGAACATGGAAACAGATGCTGTTTCTAAGGCCGAAGATTATTATTTGATTGGTGTATTGCTGTTTGAACAGAATAACATGTCCAAAGCAAGACAATATTGCCAGAAAGCGATTGAAACCAACCCGGATTATGGAGCACCTTATATTTTGATTGGTAATATGTACGCGGCTTCTGCCAAGTCTGTTTACCCGGATGATCCGGTATTGATGAAGGTTGTATATTATGCTGCAATCAACAAGTTTGAGAAAGCAAGACAAGTAGACCAGAATGTAGCAGAAGATGCTGCTAAGTTGATCAGCACCTATCGTCAGCATCTTCCTTCTTCTGAAGAAATCTTTATGCACCCGGACATCGAGAAAGGCAAATCGTTTAAGATTGGTGGTTGGATTGGTGAGACTGTGACAGTCCAATAAGATATGAATTTATACCGTTTTCTAAGCAAAACGAAGAGACAAGACATAACAACTACCTGTGTGGTGGTTGTTATGTCTCTTTTATGTATGGTTTCATGTGGGGGGGATACAAAAGACGTAGTGGTTGTCTCTTTTGACCCGGAAACCAGTTATACATTAAAAACGACGGATTTGACGACTTTAATATCCGATTCGGGAATAACGCGTTATCGTGTGAAAGCGGAAGAAGTTTTGATGTTTGATAAAGCCAAAGAGCCTTACTGGTATTTTCCCAAGGGACTTTATTTAGAGAAATTTGATACATTGTTTCATGTCGAAGCAAGTGTGAAAGCTGATACAGCATATAATTATGAGAAAAAAGGCTTGTGGAAGTTAGTGGGGAACGTAAAGGTTGAGAGTTTGGAAGGGAAAAAGTTTGAAACCTCTTTGCTTTTCTGGGACCGGAAAAAGGAGAAGATTTATTCCGACCAATATATTCGGATAGAAGAGGCTGATAAAATCATAACGGGGATTGGCTTTGAGTCCAATCAGGACATGACGAAATATGATATATTTAATTCACAAGGTGTTTTTCCCGTGAAAGAGGAAGTTGCCGACTCCATCCGGATGGAAGTTCCGATGGACTCAACCGTAGTTGATACGGTTCCGTAAAGAAGGAGATTCTTGCAGAAAATAAGAAAAATAGACGGGTTATGGAGGTGATAAGAGGGGATTTGCGAAAAAAAAAGGATAAAAAGAGAGAGTGATGTCTTTTTTTTGTATCTTCGTGCGCTTAAAATGAAAAA
The DNA here is from genome assembly GCA_944323815.1 of uncultured Parabacteroides sp. Classification (GTDB taxonomy): domain Bacteria; phylum Bacteroidota; class Bacteroidia; order Bacteroidales; family Tannerellaceae; genus Parabacteroides. The sequence continues at coordinate 3,515 of CALUTX010000027.1, forward strand.
TAATAAACTTAAATAATAGGTAAAGATAAATGGCTACGCTGGAAAAAATTAGAAGCAAAGCAGGTTTGTTGGTACTCGTTGTGGGAGTAGCATTGTTTGCTTTTATTATTGGAGACTTTTTGAACTCAGGTTCTACTTATTTTAGGCAATCACAAGAGAAAATCGCGGAAGTAGATGGAGTCGTGATTAAAATTCAGGAGTTTCAGAACCGAGTGGATGAAATGAATGAAATGTACAAAATGCAAACAGGCTCTACAAGCTTGCCGGAAGAGTATCAAACACAAATTCGTCAATCGGTATTTGACGGGATGGTGCAAGAGATCGTGTTAAATGAAGCAACTTCCGACTTGGGTTTGACTGTTAGCCCGGAGGAATTGTTTGATATGGTTCAGGGAGAAAATATTTCCCCGATGATTCAACAGATGCAAATGTTTGTCAATCCTCAGACTGGGGCGTTTGATAAAGCGGCATTGTTGAATTTCTTGAAAACGATAGACACAGAAAACATAGCGAGTTATCCGGCTGATCAGCAAGCCCAGTTGTTGCAAGCACGTCAATTCTGGATGTTTTGGGAAAAGAATATCAAACGGCAACGTCTGGAGCAAAAATATACGACATTGTTAAGCAAAGCTGTTTCGGCGAATAAGCTGGATGCAAAAGATGCGTTTGATGCTTCTGCTGTAAGTTCGGATATGGTTTACGCCATGCAATCCTATTCTACGATTCCTGATTCTACCATTCAGGTTAGCAAGAGCGAAATAGAAAAACTGTATAACCAACGGAAAGAACTTTTTAAGCAGAAAGAAAGCAAGGTAATCAAATACATCTCGGTGGATATTCGTCCAAGCCAAGAAGATTATGATAACGCAAGTGCTGAAATTGAAGCCTTGAAAAAAGAGTTGGCAACGACAACGCGAGTAGCCGATTTGGTCGCAGAGAACTCTGAAATTCCTTATGTGGACGCATTCTTCTCTGAAAATGCGTTAGATCCGGAAATGAAGCAATTTGTGAAAACGGCTGCAGTGGGTGATATTTACGGGCCTGTTTTCGAAAATGATAAATATCGGATGTTTAAATTGGTGGATAAGACTGTGGCTCCGGACTCTGTCAATGTAAGCCATATCATGTTGGCTAATACGGGTGACGAGGCAGCTGTGCAGGCAAAAGCTGATAGTTTGCTGACTGTTTTGAAAGACGGTGGTGATTTTGCAGCTTTGGCAAAAGAATTCTCAGTAGATCAAGCTGCAGAAAGAGGAGGTGAATTAGGTTGGTTTACGGAAGCTACAGCTTTGCGGGGTGTCAATGAGGATTTCAAGAATACGGTATTCTCGACGGCTGTCAATGGATATGCAATCGTTAAGTCTGCTTATGGCACGCACATTGTGAAGGTCACGGACAAAACAGCGAACGTGGATAAATATAAAGTGGCAGATATTGACATGACTGTATCTCCAAGTACCAAGACCTATGGGAATATTTATAACGAGTTGAATCAATTTATCTCTAAAAACCGAGATATAGACAAGTTGGATGACGCCGCAAAAGAGGCCGGTTATAATTTGCTTTCGAATGTAACAGTTACAGCGAATGATCAGGTATTGGGAACGATTAGAAATTCACGCCCGGTTATCCGTTGGGCTTTCCAGAATGGGAAAGGTAGCATTTCGGAAATTTTTGAATGTGATAATAAGTTTGTGATTGCAGCCGTTCAAGGTACGTTGCCTGAAGGATACCGTTCGCTTGAATCTGTTACTCCAATGTTGCGTTCCGAGTTAGTTGCGCAGAAGAAAGGCGAACAAATCTCGCAAGCGTTGGCAGCTAAAAATCTGACATCGGTCGATGCTTATGCGCAGGCAATGGGTGCGTCAGTCGATTCAGTGAAGTTCGTCAACTTCTCGACACGCCGGATTGCCGGTATCGGAGTTGAACCCAAATTGAACGCAATGGTTTCTCTGGCGCAGAAGGGGCAGGTAAGTGCTCCGGTTGCTGGAAATAACGGTGTATATGTCTTTGATGTATATGCGCAGAACAAGGAGTCGAAGACGTATGACGAGGCAGCGGAGATGAAAGCATTAGACGCCTCCAACATGTATCGCTTCAGTATCCAAGCCATCCAATCATTGGTTAACAAGGCGGATGTAGAAGACAACCGAATCCGTTTCTATTAATAAGCACGGTTAAAGATATGAGGGTGAAAACCGCTGATCAGGCTTTGGTCGGCGGTTTTTATGTATATAATGGAAAGAAAAATCAAGTATTATGACTGAAAAAAAACGTTTACTGGGAATGACCTTGGACGAACTGAAAGCGGTTGCTGCTGAAGTCTCTCTCCCGAGTTATGCAGCCAAGCAGATGGCGGATTGGTTATATAAAAAGAAAGTGACTGCTATTGCCGATATGACCAATATTGCCTTGGCGAAGCGGAGTTTGCTGGAAGAACGCTATGAGATTGGCGCCGTCCCGCCGGTGGAAAACATGCGTTCGGTCGATGGAACCGTTAAATATCTGTATCCGGCAGGGCCGGGCAATTTTGTGGAATCCGTTTATATTCCGACAGAAGAGCGGGCTACGTTGTGCGTCTCTTCGCAGGTTGGTTGTAAGATGAATTGCCTTTTTTGTATGACCGGCAAGCAGGGATTTCGCAAAAACTTGAGTGCGAATGAAATTCTGAATCAAATCCAATCACTTCCCGAAGCGGACGAACTGACCAATGTCGTCTTTATGGGCATGGGCGAACCGTTGGACAATACCGATGAATTGTTTAAGGTCTTGGAAATCCTGACGGCTCCCTATGGCTATGCGTGGAGTCCGAAGCGGATTACGGTCTCCACGATTGGTGCGAAAGGCTTGAAGCGTTTTCTGGATGAAAGTGACTGCCATTTAGCAATCAGCCTGCACTCTCCTTTCCCGGAGGAAAGACAACTTTTGATGCCGGTGGAAAAAGCCTTCCCGATACGCGATGTACTTGATTTGATTCGGCAGTATGATTTCACACATCAGCGGCGTGTCTCTTTCGAGTATATTGTTTTCAAAGATTTGAATGACGATGTGCGCCATGCAAAGGCCCTGATTGATTTGTTGGAGGGGATTCCTTGCCGGGTCAATTTGATTCGTTTTCACGCGATTCCCGGCGTCTCCCTGAAAAGTTCGGCGTTGGATCGGATGGAGAAGTTTCAGCAAGTGTTGAATGCGGCAGGTATTATTTGCACGATTCGTGCCTCGCGCGGTGAAGATATTTTTGCTGCTTGCGGAATGCTTTCGACGGCGAAGCAAATGGTAATAGTAAGCGATAACCTTGTAAGAGATGGAAATAGCAGTCATACAAAGTAAGATTTACGAGGTAAGAGGGGTGAAGGTGATGTTGGATAAAGACTTGGCAAGCCTTTATCAAGTGGAGGTAAGAGTATTGAATCAGGCAGTAAAGAGAAACATCAAAAGATTTCCTTCCGATTTTATGTTTCAATTGACAAAAGAAGAGTGGGAAAACTTGAAATCACAATTTGTGATATCAAGTTGGGGCGGTATTCGTAAATTGCCTTATGCTTTTACAGAACAGGGGCTTGCCATGTTGTCCGGAATACTAAACAGTGATTCGCAATCTCTGTGAATATTCAGATTATGCGTGCCTTTGTAGCTATCAGGCAGGGACTTCTGCAGGTCAACACCAGCAAGGAACTGGAGGAACTGAAAGCCCGTGTGAAAGCATTGGAAGAGTCAAGTGAAGATATATTGGGAGCTGTAAACGACCTGTCGGAAGAAACCCGGAAGGAATTGGATGATATTTACTTGGCTTTGTCACAGATGGCTGCCAAACAAAAACAAATATCCAAACCCCTGAATCCGATTGGATATAAGGCCATCATGGAGAGGAATCAGGAAGAAAAGCAGAAGGAGGCATAGCTTCTTCAAAATATTGTCGTTACCTTTGCCTACCAAAATAAGACAAATATGAAAACGCATTCATTATTGATTAGTATGCTTGTATTTCTTTGTGTGATGGGCGCCTGCAATTCGGGACCTGTCTTGAGAAATGCGACCGGTTTTGCCTATGAAATCGTGGTGACAATGGATAAAACCGCTTGGGATGCGCCGGGCGGGCAGGCAATCAAGGCCGAGTTGGCTTCTGACATTCCGGGTTTGCCGCAGGCCGAACCGGCATTTAAAATTACGTATGCGATGCCTGTTCATTTTGACGGCCTGTTGACGTATGTGCGCAATATTTTGATTGTGAAGATTGATAAAAACCTTTACACAAAGGTCTCGTTAAGCTCGGAGAAAAACCGGTGGGCAAAGAATCAAGTTGTCTTGACCATGACGGCTCCGGATACCGAAACCATTTTGGAATATGTAAATGCGCATCCGAGAAGCCTCGTCGACTTTTTCTCCAAAGCCGAACGCGACCGGACGATTAGCCAATTGAAGAAAGAGTATAGCACGCTGGTAATGGAGCACGTGAAGAAACGTTTCGATGTGGAGCTGAATGCCCCGGGCAGCATGACCTTCTATCGGGATACGACCGGTTTCTTCTGGGCATCCAACAATGCCGCGACCGGCCGTTCGGACATGGTCGTTTATGATTTTCCCTATCAAGATACAAACACCTTTACGAAAGAGTATTTGATTCGGAAACGCGACTCGGTGATGAAGCAGAATATGCCGGGTGCTTTCCCCAATTCCTATATGGCGACTGATTCGGCGTGGGTGACTTATACGCCGGTCACCGTGAACGGCAAATATTGCGGGGAACTGCGCGGGCTTTGGCAGGTCGAAGGCGACATGATGGGTGGGCCTTTCGTCAGCCATGCGCGTGTGGACGAAAAGAACAACCGCGTAGTCGTGGTCGAAGGTTTTGTCTATGCCCCAGAAACGGACAAACGTAATTACATACGCCGGGTGGAAGCCGCGCTCTACACCTTGCGTCTGCCGGGAGAGTTTGAAGAAACAGAAGAACTGAAAGAAGCTGAAGAAAATAGCAAATAAGTAAGAACAGATGGAAGAACGATTGATAAAAGTGGGCATTACCCACGGAGATATAAACGGGATTGGCTATGAAGTGATGTTGAAAACCTTGTCCGATGCACGCATTGCCGAACTCTGTACGCCGGTGATTTACGGCTCGGCGAAAATTGCGGCCTATCATCGGAAGGCGTTGGACTTGCCGGCGATAAACCTGAATATCATCGCACAGGCAGAAGAGGCCGGCGAGAACCGCGTCAATATCATCAACTGCGTGGACGACGAGACCAAAGTCGAGTTGAGCCGTTCGACGGCAATAGCCGGTGAAGCTGCCTATCTCTCGTTGGAGGCCGCCGTTGCCGATTTGAAACGGGGTGCGGTAGATGTGCTGGTGACAGCTCCGATTAATAAGCATAACATCCAGAATCCGCAATTCCACTTCCCCGGTCATACCGAATATCTGGAGCAACATTTTGGCGGGCAAGGTAGGAAAGCACTGATGATTCTGATGAACGACAGCCTCCGCGTCGCTTTGGTGACTGGTCACATGCCGCTTGCTGAGGTCGCCTCGTCGCTTACGGTGGACAACATTGTGTCGAAACTGCGCATTTTTAACCAGTCCTTGAAGCAGGACTTCGGCATTGTCCGTCCGCGTATTGCCGTGCTCTCGCTGAATCCCCATGCGGGCGATGCCGGTCTGTTGGGAAATGAGGAAGAGACAATCATTGTTCCCGCCATGCAAGAAGCGGAAAAGAGAGGTGTGATGTCTTTCGGTCCTTATGCTGCAGACGGCTTCTTCGGCGCCCGGATGTATGAAAAGTTTGACGGTGTGCTGGCGATGTACCACGACCAAGGCCTGATTCCTTTCAAAGCATTGGCCATGGACGACGGCGTGAACTATACGGCGGGTCTCTCTATCGTGCGTACCTCGCCCGACCACGGGACGGCTTACGACATCGCGGGGCAGAATCTCGCATCTGAAGCCTCCTTCCGCTGTGCCCTGTATGCCGCATTGGATATTTATCGCAACCGCGCCCGTTATCGTGCCGCGACGGCTAATCCTTTGCGTAAGCAATATTTTGAGAAAGGCAGTGACAACGAGAAACTGGATTTGACAAAAGAGGAAGAAGATTAAATCGAATAAGAAAGAATGATTTCGGTAGAAGGATTGACGGTGGAGTTTGGCGGCTTCACGCTGTTTGATGATGTTTCGTTTGTAGTCAATAAGAAAGACCGGATTGCTTTGGTCGGGAAGAACGGCGCGGGCAAGTCGACCCTGTTGAAGATTCTGGCCGGTTTGCAGTCGCCGACATCCGGGACGGTCAGCGTGCCCAAAGGGACGACCATTGGCTATCTGCCCCAACAAATGAAGCTGACCGACACGCAGACCGTGCGCGAAGAGGCCGAGCAGGCTTTTGCCCATATCCACGAGTTAGCAGCGGAAATCGAAACGCTGAATCTCCGGCTGGCCGAGCGGACAGACTACGAAACCGACGCCTATCAACGCCTTATCGACCGCGTCACCCAGCTAACGGAACACTATCAGCTGATGGGCGGGACGAACTATCATGCCGAACTGGAGCGTACGCTGCTCGGCTTGGGCTTCAAGCGCGAAGACTTCGACCGACCGACCTCCGAGTTCAGTGGCGGATGGCGCATGCGTATCGAGCTGGCGAAGCTGCTACTCGGCCGGCCCGATGTGTTGCTGCTCGACGAGCCGACTAACCACCTCGACATCGAGTCCATTCAATGGCTGGAAAACTTCATCGCCACGCGCGCCAATGCCGTTATCCTTGTTTCACACGACCGCGCCTTCATCGATAACACGACTGGTCGCACGATTGAAATCGAGCTGGGTAAAATCTATGACTACAAGGTCAAATACTCCGAATATGTGGTCTTGCGCAAGGAACGCCGCGAACAGCAGCTCCGCGCCTTCGAGAACCAACAGAAGATGCTGGCCGACACCGAAGCCTTCATCGAACGCTTCCGCTATAAGGCCACCAAGTCCACACAGGTACAGTCACGCATCAAGCAGCTGGAGAAGGTAAAACGTATCGCGGTTGACGAGGTTGATACCGCCATGCTGAACCTCAAGTTTCCACCCGCGCCCCGTTCCGGTTCCTATCCGGTGATAGCTGAAGATGTTGCCAAACGGTTTGGCGATCATCTGGTTTTTGCTCACGCTACGTTCACCATTCACCGGGGCGACAAAGTCGCTTTTGTTGGGCGCAACGGCGAAGGAAAATCCACCTTGGTGAAGTGCATTATGGGCGAGATTACCGATTTCACTGGTAAGCTCCAGCTCGGTCACAACGTTAAAATCGGCTACTTTGCGCAGAACCAAGCCCAGCTTTTGGACGAAAACCGTACCGTCTTCGAGACCATCGATTACGTGGCGCAGGGCGACATCCGGACGAAGATACGTGACATTTTGGGCGCCTTCATGTTCGGCGGCGAAGCCTCCGATAAGAAAGTGAAAGTCCTCTCCGGCGGCGAGAAGACCCGTTTGGCAATGATTCGCCTCTTGCTCGAGCCGGTGAACCTGCTGATACTCGACGAGCCGACCAACCATCTTGACATGCGTTCCAAAGATGTTTTGAAAGAGGCGTTGAAAGATTTCGACGGGACGGTGATTGTCGTTTCCCACGACCGCGAGTTTTTGGACGGTCTTGTGAGCAAAGTCTATGAGTTTGGCAACCAGCGCGTCGTCGAACATTTGGGCGGCATCTATGACTTTTTGGAGCATAAAAAGCTCGAAAGCCTGCGTGAATTGGAGTTGTCTGTCGCGACCACGTCCAAAGTCGGTGCGCCCCAACCAGACGCTCCCCAATCGGACGGCAAGCTATCCTACGAAGCCCGCAAGGAGCAGGCGCGTGCCATCAAGAAAGCAGAACGCGCCGTCGCCGAGTCGGAAGCCCGTATCGAAGAGCTGGAGAGTTCCATCGCGGCCCTCGAAGCCCGTCTTGCCACGCCCGAAGGTGCTGCAGACACCTCGCTCTACACGCAATATGCCGACCTCAAAAAAGAACTTTCCGATGTGATGGACCGCTGGACGGAACAGACGTTGGAACTGGAGGAGTTGAGAAATTGACAATTATTTTTCTTTCCCTTCCCACAAACCTTTTCCCCCTTTTCCACTCCCATTTATTTCATGCCAGTGCGTCCGGCATTTTATGGCAGTGCATCTAAGATTTCATGGCAGTGGAGAAAACAATGGACTACAGGGGCTTTCATTTACCCTCCGGGAAAATCCGATTTCCTGAAGCCAGGACAAATGTATCTGCCGGATGATTTGTGTAATGGACTATTCAACATTAGGATTGTCGGATAAAGATAAAATACTAATTTTGTCCTTCGAATGAGAAAAGAAAGAGAGCTTGTTATGAAACATGTAGGAATAGTAGTCGGATTATCGTTGCTGGCAACGGGAGGGCTGTTTGCCCAAAACGGGAGCAAACGGGTAGAGTTGAAAGAGATTATTGAAGGACGGTTCGGTCAGGTGACGAATATCGGAGAGATGCGTTCATTGCCTGATGGTGAGCATTATACGGCCATGAACAGGGAACGGAACATGATTGTCAAATATGCTTACCGCACGGGAAATCCAGTGGATACGCTGTTTAATACGGCTGAGGCGCGCGAGTGTTCGTTTGATACATTCGATGGATATACTATCAGCAGTACCGGGCATCATATTTTGGTCTGGCGGGATACGGAACCGATTTATCGCCGCTCGTTCCGGGCAAACGTGTATGATTATGATGTGCGGCGTAATTATGTGAAGCCGATTTCGGACGGGAAGAGCAAGCAGATGATTCCGACCTTCTCACCGGATGGACGGATGGTGGCTTATGTGAGCGACAATAATATCTGGATTCGCAAGTTTGATTATGACACGGAGGTGCAGGTGACAAAGGATGGCGAATTGAATAAAATACTGAACGGCATTACCGACTGGGTGTATGAAGAGGAATTTGCGGTGACTAATCTGATGGCATGGTCGCCGGATAGCGAACAGTTGGCGTTTGTCCGTTTTGATGAATCGGAAGTGCCCGAGTTTTCGATGCAGGTGTATGGAAAAGGGTTGTATCCGGGTTACTACAACTATAAATATCCGAAAGCGGGAGAAAGGAATTCGACGGTGACGCTGCACGCCTACAATGTGGCAACGCGCGACACGAAGGAACTGAAGGTGCCCATCGATGCGGATGGTTATATTCCTCGCATCACGTTCACGCAAAATGCCGATCAGTTGGCTGTCATGACCTTGAACCGCCAGCAGAATGTGTTCCAGATGTATTATGTCAATCCCAAGAGCGGTGTGGCTCGCTTGGCATTGCAGGATGAGAACAAGGCATACGTTGACTCGGAATGGTTGCGGTCGATTCATTTCTATAAGGATTGTTTCTCGTACGTCAGCGAGCAAGACGGTTATGCCCATGTTTATTTGTATTCTCCGACAGGCATCCTGCTCCGTCAGGTGACAAAAGGGAATTGGGATGTGACGGACTTTATCGGTTATGACGAACAGACGAAGAGCGTTTATTATCAGTCTGCCGAGGAGAGTCCTTTGCAGCGGGCGGTTTATAAAGTGGATGCCAAAGGAAAGAAAACGAAGTTGTCCACGCAAGTGGGGACGAACCGGGCTGTTTTCAGCGCGAATTTCGCTTACTATGTCAACCATTATTCGAACGCCAATACGCCGGTGCGCATCACGGTGAATGAGACGAAGAAAAACAAGGAATTGCGCGTCTTGCAAGACAATGCCGCTTTGCGCGAACGGCTGGCGGAGTATGCGTATGCAAAGAAGGAGTTCATCAAGATTCATACCGCTTCGGACTATGAGTTGAACGCTTGGATTGTGAAGCCGGTCGACTTTGACGAGACGAAGAAGTATCCGGTGCTGATGTTCCAATACAGCGGCCCGAACTCTCAGCAGGTATTGGACCAATATGGTTTCGACTGGGAGCAATATTTGGCGACGAAAGGGATTATTTCAGTCTGTGTGGACGGACGCGGGACGGGAGCACGAGGCGAGGCTTTCCGGAAATGTACCTACCTGCGGATGGGCGAATTGGAATCAAGAGACCAGGTAGAAGCCGCACAGGCGTTGGGCAAGCTCCCGTATATCGACAAAGATCGGATAGCTATCTGGGGATGGAGCTTCGGCGGATATAACACGCTGATGGCGATGAGTGTGGGCAACGGCACGTTCAAAGCGGGCATCGCTGTGGCGCCTCCGACTGACTGGAAATATTATGACACGGTTTATACCGAACGCTTTATGCGGACGCCGAAGGAAAATTATGAGGGATATGCCGCGACTTCGCCTATCTGCAAGGCAAAAGATTTGCAGGGTAAACTGCTGCTGATTCACGGGACGGCCGACGACAATGTGCATTTCCAGCAGACGATGGACTATGCCGAGGCCTTGGTACAGGCTGGCAAGCAGTTTGAAATGCAGGTTTACAAAGATCGTAATCATGGCATTTATGGTGGCAACACCCGTTTCCATCTCTACACACGGATGTCAAATTTCCTGTTTGATAATTTGTAAGAGCGATGGCAGAACATTTACGAAAACCCGATTGGTTGAAAATCCGACTGCGGGGAAATGAGCAATTCACTCGCACGAAACAGATTGTCGACTCGCATTGCTTGCACACGATTTGCACAAGCGGGAAATGCCCGAACATGGGCGAGTGTTGGAGCCGGGGAACGGCGACATTCATGATTGCGGGTGACATCTGTACCCGCTCGTGCCGCTTTTGCAATACGAAGACTGGGCGTCCGCTGCCTTTAGATGCGTGCGAGCCCATGCGCGTGGCGGAGAGTATCCGGTTGATGAAGTTGAAACATGCCGTTATCACCTCTGTCGATCGGGATGATTTACCTGATTTGGGCGCCGCTCATTGGGTGGCGACAATACAAGCCATCAAACAGCTGAACCCGGAGACGACGGTCGAAGTGCTGATTCCCGATTTTCAGGGGCGTCTGGAATTGGTCGACCAAGTGGTGGAAGCGACTCCTGAAATCATTTCCCACAATATGGAGACCGTTCGGCGAATCAGTCCGGATGTGCGGAGTGCGGCTCGTTACGAGGTGAGCCTCTCCGTGCTTGCCCGGATAGCCGAAAAAGGCTGTGTCGCCAAAACGGGTATCATGGTCGGTCTGGGAGAAACGCACGAAGAGGTGTACGAACTGATGGACGATGTGCGGGCGGCAGGTGTGTCTGTTCTGACCATCGGGCAGTATCTGCAACCGAGCCGCCGGAACGTTCCGGTGAAGGAGTATGTGACGCCCGAGCAGTTTGCCGTGTATAAATCGGTTGCGTTGGAGAAAGGTTTTGCACAGGTGGAGAGTGCTCCGCTGGTCCGCTCCTCGTATCATGCCGAGAAGCATGTCCGTTGATTATCGGTTTCCCAACTCGATTACTTCCAAGTCTTTGATTTGCTGGCCGTCGATGGCGAAGCGCACCAAAGTCCGTACTTGATGGAAGCCGCTTTTGCCTGCTGCTCCGGGATTGATATAGAGGCACTGAAGATTCCGGTCGAAAGCGACTTTCAGGATGTGCGAATGGCCGGCGATGAAGAGATGTGGATGGGTGTTATACAGCTCTTCGCGGATAGCCGGGTTGTATCGCCCGGGATAACCGCCGATGTGCGTCATCATGACCTTTACCTGCTCGGCTGTGAAATGTGCCACCAGCGGATATTGCAGCCGTAACGCCTGCCCGTCGATGTTCCCACAGACGGCACGCAGCGGCTTGAGTGCTGCCAGTCGGGCGGCCAGCTGTTCGGAACCGATGTCGCCCGCATGCCAGATTTCGTCACACGTGGAGAAGTATTCCACATACTTGTCGTCCCACCATGCGTGGGTGTCAGAAAGAAGACCGATTTTAAGCATACTCCATTCATTTATTCCGCAAATGTATTTATATTTACCATTCCAAGCATCGAATCAAGAAAGAAATCAGTATGGAAACGCTTTCATCATGGACATTCGTTTTGTTTAGCTTAGGCTGTGTCGCACTGATTGCCGGCCTGTTGCTGGGCTATGCGGTCGGTTATCGCATGGGCGGCAGGCGCGAACGTTTCCGGCAGACGAAAGAGCGGTTGAAACGCAACAAAGCGCTTGTCTGCCAACGGCAAAAGGAGCAATACGCGTATGCGAGACAGGTACGCCAGTTAGAGGAGGAGTTGCGCCACTGGGCTGTCGAGTCGGAACAGTACAAAGAACGCCTCTCGGAACTGGAGTTCTATCGCCAAATGCTGCGCGAAAGCGAACGGACCATCGCGTCCCTTTCCGCTTCTCCGGCTGCCGATTGGGAGAATTCGCCTTTGCCTCTCTTGTTCCAATTGAAGGAAGACCCGCTGCACACGAACCTGACCCGTACGGAGTGGAACGAACTGCTCTTGCTAACCGACAAACTCTTCAACAACGTGCTCTCCCGCTGGTGTGAGCAATACGGCATCACGCGGCATGAACAGGAGATTTGCTGCCTGGTCAAGTGGAACTTCTCGCGCAAGGAACAACTTGCCGTCTTCAACAACACCTCCGAAGCCCTCACCAAGTCGAAAAACCGCCTGAAGAAGAAACTTGGGCTGGACGAGAAAAGCGACCTTGACACGCACATTCGATTGAATTGACAATTGATAATTGATAATTGACAATTGACAATTGGCTTCGTGTTCGGTGGAAAAGTAATTGTCAATTGTTTATGGCTATTTGTAATTGTCAATTGTCCATTATCCATTGTTAATTAGCGCATTAGCGCGTCTTTCATTTGTCCGGCACACTTTCTTTCCCCTTTTCTCTTTTCCCTTTACTTTTGCCCTGTGTTTAATTTTTAAGTGAAAGGATTAAGGATATGAAAACAAAACGTTGGTTGTGCGGACTTCTGTCCCTCTTGTTTGCGCTGTCGGCTTGCGACGGCTCAAAAAAGTCATCGCCCGTCTCAGTTTTGATGAAGCGGGCGACCGGTTGGCCTTATGAAGTGTTGGTCGTGATGGAGCAGGATGTTTGGAAAGGAGAAGCCGGACGCCTGTTGCACGACGAGCTGACAGCCTCCATTCCGGGGCTGCCCCAGAATGAGCCGACCATGCGGATTACTTATGCCGAACCGCAACACTTCGACGGCCTCCTGCGCTATGTGCGCAACATCATCCAAGTGCAGGTCGATTCTTCCCTTTATACAAAAGTATTTACCCGGAAGGAAACAGACCGTTGGGCAAGCGGGCAGGAGGTGCTGAGCGTGTATGCGCCTTCGTCGCTCCTGCTGGCCGAATACTTTCAAAAAGAAGGCGCTTCGCTGGTCGCCTATCTGGGCAGGAAGGAGCTGGAGCGCCGGGCGGCTGCGCTGGAGGAGGCCCACAGCTCGCTGGTAAGCCGTTTGGTGGAGGAACGTTTCCATGCCCGCCTTTTCGCGCCGGAAGAGATGTGTTCCTACAAGGACACAACCGATTTCTTTTGGGTGACAGACCACGGGCGGAACGGACGGATGGACTTCGTCGTTTACAGCTTTCCTTATACCGATGCACGAACCTTCACGCTGGATTATTTGGTGGCCAAGCGTGATTCCGTGTTAGGGGCAAACATCCCTGGCGCGTATCCGAATTCCTATATGACGACGGAGAAACGCTTCGCCCCGTCATTCACCGCCGTGGAGAAACAGGGTACCTATTGTGCCGTCGTGCGCGGACTGTGGGAGATGGAGGGCGACATGATGGGCGGTCCCTTTGTCAGCCATGCTTGCCTGGACGAGAAGCGTCAGCGAGTCGTCGTAGCTGAAGCCTTCGTCTATGCTCCCCATACGACCAAAGCCAATCTGATGCGCCGGGCGGAAGCGTCGTTGTGGACGTTCCGGGTGGAGGAATAAGTTGGCGTCTCGTTCATGGCAGGTTTTAGATGACTTGAACGCTTTCCTCCGGCACATACCCACTACGGATACGCCATTCTGACGGATAGAGGTTGTTGGCGCGGTTGCCGAGGTTTTTGGCGAAGCCGAGCGGGAAACCTTTGTAGCGGATGAGCACATAGCCGCGTTCCGTGCCGTCGGGCAGGGGGAAGGCTTCTTTCTTCAGGAAGCGGATGGCCTCTTCCCAATCCAATTCGACGGAGGGGAAGGCATCCGGGCGTAACGCGGTGCTAAGTGCCAGTTCGGGGGCGGGAATGAAATCTTTTCCTTTCATCTCGCCCAAGGTGACGCCGGCGGAGAGGATGCGCAAATGTTCGTTCAACAACGGGTAGGCATCGGCCG
>CALUTX010000028.1 GCA_944323815.1 uncultured Parabacteroides sp.
GGGGGTCGTCCCGTAGTATTGCTCCTGGATGGCGCGTACCCACTTCTGCGTCAGGTGCGGCGCGCCGGCCCAGTTGAACAGGTAGGCGACCTCCATCGAGGTTTCGTTACCATGATTGATGGGAAAGGCGGAGAAGTTGTCGCCCGCCGCGTTAAAGTTGGCACGGGCGGACTGCTCCATCGCCCGGTTCAGGCGATCGACAAAACGTTCGCGCCCCATCGCCTCAATCAACTGTTCAGGGGCATGCGGAACAAACCAAGTGTAGTTAAAAGCGTTTCCCTCCGTGAAGCCGGGCGTATGATAAGGGTCGAATGGTTCTACCCACTGCCCCTTTTCGTCTTTCGGGCGAATGAAACCAGACTTGGTGTCGAAGAGGTTGCGCCAGCTACCCGAACGCTTGTTGAAGAACTGGTAGTCTTCCTCCTTGCCTAGCAGCTTCGCCATCTGCCCCAAGCACCAGTCGTCGTAGGCATATTCCATCGTATTGGAGACACGCCCCTTGCCCGCCGGGATGTAGCCGTACTGCATGTAAGGCACAAGGTCTTCCACACCGACAGTTCCACCACCAGGATAAGCCTGTGGAGGCGTGGTGAGCATCTTCTTCAGCCCTTCGTAAGCAATATTCAGGTCGAAGTCGCGAATGCCGCTCTGCCAAGCGCCCAAGAGTTGTGAGACGGGGTGCATGGCGACCATCACACCGGTATGCTCGATGCCAGCGGGGTCGGTATTGAACCAGCCGCTGTTCTGATAGAGGCGAATAGCCGAGCGTGCCCATCGGCTGGAAATTTCAGGTGCAAGCAGGTTGAAGAGCTGCTGGTTGTTCCAGAAAGTATTCCAGTATTCACCGCTGACGATACAGTCGTCTGCCTTCTCCAGTTGCCGGATTCGCTCGTCCTCGTCAACAAAGCGGCCGTCGGCGTCGCTCCAGATGGCTTTGGCTGCCAATGCGCGGTAGAAGTTCGTGTAGAACTTCTTCTTCTGCAAGTAGTCGTCCGTCTCAATCTCGACACGTCCCAGATAATCGTTCCAGACCTCCCGGGCATGGGCCACCACCTGCTCGAAGTTCCAATCGAAAGGCTTCGCCAGCTCCTGTTGCAAGTTGTTTCGTGCGCCGGCCATGTCCACCAGCGAGACGCCCGAGCGGACCAAAATGGCCTCGCCCTCTTCCGTCCGGTAATTGAGAAAGACACCCAAGTCGCCCCGTCCGGAGATGGAGTCGATGTCCTGACGGATTTCGGCAGGAGTATCAAAGCGATGCGTGCGGTTCCAGCCCGGTATGTAACCCGTCACCGGTTGCACGCCATCGTTCACCCATCCGCCCATCGAATCGAAGGGTTTGCTGAACTGAAGGACGAAGTAAAGCGTATAACGCTGTTCCAGCGTATAACCGGTAAAGGCGTTGTAATAGGTGGCATAACCTTCTATCTCCGTATCGCTGACTTTCTTCACAGAAGCGTGCACCAGGTTGTGCGGATACTCGTTTGGCGTGAACATATCGACCAAGATACGGGCATCGTCCCGCTTGGGGAAGGTGTAACGTTGCAAGGCCGCCCGACGAGTAGCGGTGAGTTCCGCTTGAATCTGGGTATCGGTCATATAGACAGCATACTTACCTACCTTCGCACTCTCTGTGCTCTTGTCGATGCGCGAACGATAGCCTTCGTCGGGAAAGTCCTCCCGTCCGGGATCAACCTGTAACGGTCCGCAGGTGGGTTGCATCAAGAAGCCCGTCATGGTCCAGTCGCAGAAGTGGTTGAAGCCCATAATGTTCTCCACCGTATATTCATACCCTGCCTTCCAGATTTCGTCTTGGTTATCCGGCGCCATCTGTACCATGCTCAAAGGCAGGCTGGGGCTGGGCTTGAACATCCAGCGGGAATTGCCTGTCCCCATCAGCAAATCTACATCATCGGCAAACGTATGGATTGGCTGGCGGGTACAACGGATTTTCCCCTCTTGTAAGACGGTCTTACCATCCAATATTTGGTAAACGACATGCTTTGCCTTCGAACGGACAGCGGGAATACAGAACTCCTGTATGCTCTCGCCTGCCTCAACCGTGCGCGTTACAACCTCTTTGCCGATGCGGAAAGTCAACTCGCGTGGCGTGTCGAACTGCACCATATCTACCCATATCGGCAACAGCCGTTTTCCCTCCTTCTCATACTCGAAAGGAGCGGACTTCACGGAGCGAATCAATGAGGAGGAGGCTGCACCCAAACGCATCGACTCAGGAACTTCCAGCCGGATGCAATCCCATACCGCCCACGAACCTTTGACGATACCAATCCGGATTTTATTCATCCCCTCTACCAACCACGCCGAAGGGAATGTTATTTGCAGCGTGGGGGAAGCACCAACAGCTCCCTGCTTCAAAACGCCGTCGGTATCTTTCCCTTCCAACTCCTTCTCAAACCGGTGACCGTTCACCTCAATTTGCAGTTTGAGGGTAGATTCCTTACGTGCACCCACAAAGAATAGCGACAGTTGGCAGTCGCCTTTATCGGTAACCCGATCCAGATTGAAATAGATAGATGGGAAGTGACGCGGATGATACCCAGCCCAATAGCCTCCGCCACCCCAGCTGTCCAGAGGACCGGGCTGCACATAAGGCCAATGCTTGTCGGTCGTCGAATAGCCCACGTAGAACGACTTTTCACCACCAAAACTTGCCAAAAAGCTCTCGTAACGATTCGGGTAGAGCGCATACTCGGATGCCGAACCATCCTGTTTCCCTATTTCAAACAGGCATTTCCTCTCCGGCGCTGCCACTCCTTTCAAGGTCGAAAGGAGGAATAACAAGAATAAACAATACTTCATATTCTAAACGTCACTAAATAATAATCCCTATGCTTATTTACGATTCCATAACAAGCATAGGGATCTAAATGTTTATTTCCGATCAAGCGTCAGATGCAAGACGCATCCGCTATTTCCCACCACATCCAAAACGAGCTGCTCCTGCCCTTTTGAGAATCGAATAGTTTTTACTTTTATTTCCTCCTTTTTCTTGTCTGAAGGTTGATAATAAAGAGTTGCCTCGTAGCGAGAAGCATCTTTCAGCAGTTCATTCAACGGAACAACCACCTGCCGCTTCTCGCCGGCATTGAGTACGCTGACGTACCAGTCTAAAGCCGAGCGACGGGCGACAACGGCATACTGCCCCATCTCACCGTCGAAGAAGCGAGTATCGTCCCAAACAGTGGGAATCGAGCAATAGAAGTCGGTCAGCGCATCGGGCTGAATGACAGACTCGGTCGCGCCTGCGCCACCGGCACGCGGAGGTGCCTTATAAGGGCGGTCGTACCAGAAGATGAATTGCCAAGGGCTGTAGATAGCGATACGCTTCGCAAATTGCGCGGCACGTCCGCCCATCTTTTCCGTCACCCGCTCGGCAAAATAACAGTTGGTGTAGTCGCCCGCACCACAAATCATGCGGTTATAAAGCGTGTAAATCGTCTGATCGAGCGCGGGGCTTTCTTCGTCACCCCGAATCCCCTCTTGCGTAATGAGGTTCGGATAGGTACGGGAGTAACCCGTCGGACGGTATTCGTCGTGGACATCCACCATCAGCTCATACTTCGCCGCCTTACGGATGGCTTGATGGAGCCAAGCAGTCGCGTACTGGTCGCCCACGTTCACAAAGCCGAACTTGATACCCTTGATGCCCCACTGTTTGTAGAGGGGAAGAATCACATCCAGCTGG
The DNA here is from genome assembly GCA_944323815.1 of uncultured Parabacteroides sp. Classification (GTDB taxonomy): domain Bacteria; phylum Bacteroidota; class Bacteroidia; order Bacteroidales; family Tannerellaceae; genus Parabacteroides. The sequence goes on from CALUTX010000028.1 coordinate 3,707, forward strand.
CGATGCAGCGCCTTCTTATTGACATAGACCAAGATGCCGACCCCTTTGGAGTTGGCGTAATCGATGACCTTCGGCAGGTCGAGCGGGCCTTTGGAGCGGGCAGGATCTACATTAACCTGCGTCGCATCGGAGAGGGTATCCTCTTCCGCACCGTACCAACCGGCGTCGAACTCCACGTAGGCGATGTTATTCTCCGCAGCAAAGTCGATGGCAGCGATGGAGCCGGCTGTCGTCAGCGTCACCTCGCGGAGCACCTGCCCAGGCTTGATCCAGCTCGTGTTGGCTATCTGGTTCGGCTCGTTCAGGTTTAGGACGAAATAGTTGTGCTCGACCAACTCACCCGGATGCTCCGCCACCATCACATAACGCCAAGGAGAACGGTAGCCTGCCAAATGAAGGTTGACCTTACCCGAAAGGGCGGATTGCAACCCAATGCCCTCTTCACTCTTCTTCAGCTTCATGCGGGCATAATCGACCAAAGCAGCCTCACCGATAGCCACATAGCGATGGTCATTCAGGCGGACCACCTGCGGACGGTCGCCCTCCCCCTGCTGTGCGCTCAGCGTGGTTTCCACATAGGTCCCCTGTGCCGTCGGGGTCACCCAGGTCCGGCAATCGTCTGCAAAGAGGAATTGCGTCCGTTCGTCCGTCAGTGTGGCGTTCCAGAAATCCAGCTTGTCGAAAGCGTAACGGAAGGCAAACCCTTCATCGTAGAGGCGCATCTCGACAGTCATCTCCTTGCCGTTTCCTGCTGCGAGCGAGAGCGTCAGCGCATGGTAGCGGTCGATTACTTGCGACCGTTCGCCATAAACCGGCTGCCAAGACTCATCGACATACTGCCGCGATGCCTGCACGACCTGCCAACCACCATCTACCAGCGGCTTGTCCAAATCGAATTGCAAAGTCTTTGTGGTCAACAGCTTCTCCGCACCGGCAAAGAGAGCCATCTCCAAATGGTTGTTCGTCACTTGCACCTTCGCGTCCAACGTCTTCGAAGGGCTTTGCATAGTAAACTGCGTCTTCTCCGCCCGTGCCAGCAGGGGTAATAGGAGAAGACAGAGGAATAGATACGTTTTTTGCATGATAATCATTCTTTATTTACATGTGATACATTATTCATTCCAATGACAAATGACATCCGATTTCAGCAAAGGGTATCGGATGAAACCCGTTGATACGCTCATAGACAGCAGCATCCGGCCGGAAACCCTGTTTCGGGTCTTCCGGATCTTTGAATCCAGGATTCAGGCTTGTGATGTAGTTGTTGCTCCATTCTCCCCAAGCCAGTTTCCCTCTCAATATGCTACCGACTTTATAAAAGAGATTTCCGCTGATGACGTTGTTACGCGGCACGCGCGGATTGTTCTCCCAGTAATGGGGCAACAGCGGATAGGCGGTCGCGTAAGGCGGACGATCGTAATGAACAACATTCAAGCGCTGCTCGACAATACCTCCCTTATCCAACGAGGAACGGCTCCAACCTTCCATCCGGTTGTCAATATGGAAAGCAAATGGTACATCTACAAAGATGTTGTTCCGATACACATTATCATGTCCGCCGCCAATCAACACGGGGATCGTTCCCGCCTTGTAATAGAGACAGCCGTAGACCTCCATACCGCAAGCACCATCGTCGTGGTAGGTGGCAGAAACGCGATGAGCAGACGCCAAATGATGCAGGTAGCAATAGCGTACCTTCATGCCCCGTTCCGACGGGTCGCGACCGTAGTAAATTGCCCCTTGGTCGTCTACCTCCTGACAGACATGATGAATATCGCAATATTCAATCAGATGGTCGTTCCCTTTGATCAGGATAGCCATACTGGGTGCATCGAATATCTCACAATGCGAAATCCGGTTTCCTACCCCATCCATATCGATACCCGGACGATAGGAACGTTCCACGCGGTTGAAGTCATAAATCCGACAGTTCTCCACATAATTGCCTGCGGGAGTAAGTGTCTTGCGCTGTCCGCCTCCCAAGCTGACGCCGCCGGAGCCTACCTGATAAATCAGACAATTGCTCACCCCATTGTTGCGGCCGGCCTGACGGTCAAATAAGCGATCGTCATACAGGCGGTTACTCAAATTTCCAATCACCTCCGGCACGCCATCCGGATGTTTTCGGCTTCCATCATGCGAAGCGTAATAAATATCCGCATTCTGCGGCAGGTCTCCCCGACCGATGCAAACGCCGACATATCCCAAGTTACGAATCACGCAACTATCCACCCGCGTATACTCCGACCGCTCGATATAGACCCCCATCCCGCGTGCATACTCCAACGTGACGCCGCGCAGCGTGACGTTGCGGCACTCGCTGATACTGAACATCGGCGTTCCCAACAGGCTGATTCGTATCTCCTTGAATTTTCCTTCCGGAGGAAACAGATAGAGCTTCCCGGCTTGCGCATCAATGACGTATTCACCCGGCATGTCAATCTCTTCAAGCAGGTTCAAGGCATACCAACGCAAGAAGGGTTCTCCGCTCCTGAAGCCGTACAAGGTCGGAATGCCGCCCGTAATCGTCTTCTTCGCGGCATTGACCGCTTTCAAGGGAATCATATCGTCTGCATACCCATAGCCGAAGTAACCGGCTATCCACGCATTTTCCACGTTGTGCCACTCCGACGGGCGTTCTTCCAGATACTCGAAAACCGGGTCACCTATCCTCGTCTGATGGTTACGGGGAATATCGCCCGTGCAATGTACCTTCCCAATCAACACCGTGCTGTCATTGGGCCACCGCGCAATCTGCTGCGGCACGCCGTCAATGAACAGTTCGCTCCACGCAGGCATGGCCACACGCCCGAAACCTTTCGGGACGATGCCGGACAACGAAGCACCCAACGCTCGCACATCAATCTCCCGCACCCGCTCTCTCACTTCCGGACGCATACGCTCCAGCAAATCCCGATTACCCACCGGGCGCAACCATTTAGGCGCAATACTAATTCCACCTTCAAAAGAGACCTTCTCTTGTCGGTAAGGCGCAATCGTCAAGTTTTCAAACCCCGTGACCCGAACCGTTTCAGACAGCCTGTAAATACCTCCCCGCAAACGAATGTCGACCGTATCGCCGGCATATTTCTTCGCCTCCGACAACGCCCGTTCCACCGTCAAAAAAGGCCGCTCCACCGTCCCCAACGCTTTATCGCTGCCTTTCGGGGAGACAACGATGAGATGGTTGGCGTTGCTTTGCGCACAAAAGAAGAATAAACCGGCCAAGAGTGCATATATCCTTTTCTTCATCCTTTCTATTCTTTTAAAACATTCCTCTTTTCATAAAAAAAGCCATTGCCAAACAGCAATGGCTTTCGGAAAACAAAGATAATTCTTTTATTCATACCCTGGATTCTGAATCAAGCCGCCTTCTGTATTGGCTTCGATTTCGGAATTCGGAACAGGTAATTTATTGATGTGGTCGTCTAATTGATAACCGGCTTGAATTACTTTCGGATTATACTTCATCAGATATTCCGACAACTTATTCAAACGCATCAACGTATTTATACGGAAATCTTCCATATACAACTCCCGCGCACGTTCGTCCAGAATCAAATCAATATTCACATCAGAAGCTGTAACAGGAGTAGCCTGTGCCCGCTCGCGAACCGCATTGATATCGGCAGCAGCAGATGCCAAATCGCCCGCATTCATATAAGCCTCCGCACGAAGCAGATAGGTTTCAGCCAAACGCATGATATACCAATCTTTATAAATACGTCCGTTGTCATGCCCTTCGCCACTTTGAGAATCCGTAAACTGTCCGTGATGTTCTGTCGTTATCAACTTTTGAAAAGTTGGTAACTCTAATCTGAAAGCATCCTCTTTATTGCCTAAGTTCTCTTCTGTCATCCGTTCACCATAAAAACGACTGCTCGGATTAGTCCAATAATATTCGCGTTTCATATTGTATTGGTTATTCCGTATATCCCGATCCCAGTCTCCTTTATACTGCCAAATTTGATTGGCTGCATAATCAAAAGTAGAAACCTGTTCAATCGGCCGACCACCGCAAATGTCTTTCAACCAATTGGAAGTACCATCTGCATCTTTCAAATTCCACCAGTTCGGACCGGCAAACCACCGTTCGAATACAAAATTACCTCCCGATGTACCCGTATTTCCTCCGCCTTGTATGGTAACATCAAACTGGACATTCCAGATACATTCCGTATTTCCCTCTACACGGTTAAAGTTTCCTTCTTGGAACAAGTCCCACCAAGCATCACCCCACGGTTCTTTCTCACCTTGATAGTCATACCCTTCGAAAGTAAAATCAGTCATACATCCGAAACGTTCTGTTACCAAAGACATTGCGGGATTGTTAATTACTGCCGAAGCCTGCTCAATAGCCCCTTCATAATCTCCCATACAAATCAAGATTTCTGTCAACAGATGTTGTGCGGCAACTTTAGAAGCCCGTCCACCCTGCTGGTCGTCAATATCCGGCATCCACTGAACGGCAAACTCCAAATCCTCCTTACACTGCTGATACAATTCTTCTTGTGTCCGGCTTTCATAATTGAATTGAGGTTCTGTCGTTTCATGCAAAACAATCGGTGCATTTCCCCACATATTGGCAAGAAAACGGTAAGCAAAAGCCCGTAAAAACTTGGCTTCACCCACAATGGCATTCTTTTCTTCCTCAGAAACCCATTTCACAACATCTGCATCAGCTCTGTCTATAATTACATTACAATTATAAATCATGCCATAAAAACGAGACCACCACGTATCAGCCATGCCATTATCCGCATTCAATGTATTCCAATAGAAATACTCCAGATAAGTATCTTCCGCCGAACGAGGACCGTTTAAATCGACATCCATTCCAAACAAATCATAATTTTGATATCTGTCAGAATAGGCATAAAAATTATTCCGAATACTCAAATAAATTTGTCCCAACGCAGATTCAAAACCTGCCTTATCCGTATAAGAGTTATCAGGAGTCAAGAAATCTTTCGGATTTTCATCCAACAAATCATAACAAGAGGTTGTCAAACCGGTAAAAGCCAACCCAACAATTGCATATTTTAATAGTTTCATAAATACCCTAATCTTAGAAGTTAAACATCAAAGTCATTAAATATGTACGAATAGACGGTTGAGCAGAAATCGTATTACCTGCATTCGTTTCCGGATCCAAACCATCCCAATGAGGAGCAATCGTAAATAAATTGTCTGCACTCACGGACAAACGCAAATTATTGATTCCAAATTGTTCTACATAACGAGACAAATTATAGGTCAAAGCAATTTTCTGCAATTTGATAAAACTGCGATCCACATACTTAGTCGTTGTATAACGCGCATTCTGCTGATAGTCCGGACGTGGATATTTAGCATCCGTATTTGTCGGCGTCCAGTAATCGTAGACTGTACGGTTCAAATTCGGGTTATTCACATATTCGTCAAAATAAGGCGTGTTACTTCCCGACAGATAATAACCATTACCACCCCAAATGGAGTTAAAGTAAAACATCAAAGACCAATCTTTATAGTCCAACGTATTGGTCAAACTCCAACGGAAATTTTCTTTACTTGTACCCAAGAATTGCCGGTCTGCATCCGATGTAATTTGTCCATCACCATTTACGTCTTCGATTTTATAATCACCCGGACGCATACCTTCCATAATGGTTCCGTTATCAACATCTTCTTGCTGCCACATGCCAATGACTTTGTAACCGTAAACAGTACCCAAATCTCTACCAATAAAGTAACCGGAACTAATCAAGTCGTCTTCTTTTCCATCACCGTCGTTATCTTGCCCATAAATGGTCACAACCTTATTTCGGTTCAGAGAGAAAGCAAAGTCTGAAGTCCACCGGAAATCCCCTTTCTCTATATTAACGGAATGAAGAGAAATTTCAACACCTTTATTTCGAATTTTTCCCAAGTTGGATGTCATAGAAGATTTACCCGAAATAGACGGTAGAGATAAACTGAATAACAAATCAGTTGTATTCTTTACATACGCATCAATACTACCAGACAACCGGTTACCCAATACAGAGAAATCCACACCGGCATTGAATCCTGTCGTTTTCTCCCATCCCAAATTATTCAATGCGAAGGAAGAGATATATTGTGTAATGGAATAGGTATCATCACCGGCATAAATATATTTATCCGTTCCAACCTTTGCCAAAGTCGTATAAGGAGAAATCGATTGGTTACCATTCGAACCATAAGACAAGCGAAGATTCAAATTATCCACAAATTTGACATTCTTCATAAACGCTTCATTCGAGATATTCCAGTTAAAACCACCAGATGCAAAAGTTCCCCATTTCTTATTGATACTGAAAGCCGAATAACCATCCCGACGTACCGTTCCTGTAAAAGAATACCGATTATCAAATGTATAAGTTGCACGAGCCATCAAACCGATTGCACCACTTTCACCACCACCTGTACTTACGGTCTGAACTTTACCGTCTTCCAATTTGTAATGTCCCAAAACCGTATTGTCAAACTGTTCTGCATATAACGAATTATCATCCCACGTACTGCGTTCACGCGAATACAATAATGTTACATCTACATTGTGTTTGCCTCCAAACGTGTTGTTATACTTGATCATATTATCCAACAACATGTTGTAATCGCTGCCTAACGTACGTCCGCCTTTACCATGCTTACCTTGTCCTTCCGTCGTATATTCGTTATAGAAATAATAATTTTCCGACCAACGCAAATTATTAGAATAAACCAACGAATAGGTCAACCCCTTCACCCAAGGCACTTTGATATCTGCCGTCAAGATAGCTCCCAAGTTATTGTATTTTTCCGTATCATCTGTCTCCATACTCCAAAATGGACTTTGGAAAGAGGTTGTGGTCTGTGGAAATTGTAGATAATGTCCTTCTTCATCATACAAAGATGCATAGGGACTAAATTGAGCTGCTTTATTCATACTTGGAGTACTTCCTGAATAATCACGGATACTATAATTGGCTTTCACGCCCACTTTTAACCAATCCGTCAAATTACTATCAATGTTAACACGTCCGGAAAAGTTCTTATAGCGGTCGTTCATTACCACACCTTTCTGATCTGTCAATGATGCCGATATATAATACGTAGCAAAATCAGAACTGTTCGATATACTCAGATTCGCTTTCAAGTTATAAGCATTCTGCCTAAATAAATCATACGGATCAGAGAATGTCGGGCGATGATCCGGCGTTGCATTGTAGTTCTTTAATTCTTCTGCCTGTAAATACATCCCGATATTATTCGGATCTGCATCTTGACCGTTTGCCTCGCGTATATCCAAAATACGTTGTAAGTAACCCGGAGCATCATATACATCTTTACGCTCCAACTCGTTACTGATACCGTAAGTCAAGTTCACATTGAACTCCGGTTTACCGGATGAACTGCGTCCTCTTTTGGTTGAAATCAAGATGACACCATTGGCCGAACGGCTACCATAAACCGCTGCTGCACTCGCATCTTTCAACACCGTAAAGTTTTCAATATCTTCCGAAGGAATATCCGCCAACGAACCATTATAAATCGCCCCGTCCACAACAATCAACGGCGAATTTCCGCTTGTCGAATTCTGTCCACGTATGCTAAAGCTTGCAACAGCTCCTGCCGTATTGGTTCCACCAACGTTCAATCCCGGAATCGTTCCCTTAACGGTTTCCATAATATTATTAGTCGGAACCTCCCGATAAGTATCAATATCCGCTTTGGCTATTGCTCCCGTAATCGCTTGCCGGTTTGCCGTACCGTAACCGATAACCACGACTTCGTCCAAAAGTTCAGAGTCTTCCCGCAGGACAACCTTCAATGTCGTTTGACCTTTTACCGGTATTTCTTGCGTATCATAACCAATATAGGATATAACCAATGTCGCATCGGATGCGACATCGAGGGAGAACCTCCCTTCCACGTCTGTTATGGTTCCGTTTGTCCCAGAACCTTTCTCCAAAATGTTAGCGCCAATTACCGGTTCCCCATTCGCGTCAAGAACAATACCTGTAACATGATGTTTCTCGCCGTTGCTTCTGTTTTGTGCAACCTCCGTCGGGCGATAAATCGAAATCGTTTTGTCCGACACCTCACACTTGACATTCATGCCGGCAAAGATTTTTTCCAAAATATCATCCAAACTGGTATCATTCATATTTACAGATACCTTTTTACTCGTATCGATGTCACTGTTGCGAACCAAAATCGAGTAACCGGTCTGTTGCTCAATATCATCCAATACCTTACTGATGGATACATTTTTCTGATGGACACTTAACTTTACGTCCTGCAAAAAATTATTCCCCCACACTGGAATAGTCGAGCTGGCACCCAACAATAAGCTCAAAGCTCCAGCCCTGAATAAATGAGATAAAGATGAATGTGTATTTCCCATTACATTTTCACGTTATTAATTACTACATCATTTTATTGTTTTTGTATCGATACGTCTCTTTATACACGTTTCAACATCATTCCATTTAGATTAAACTATCACTTTTTTCAAAAAAAATTCCATACCCCCGTTTTTTTGTTCCGAAGATATGGAATTCCTTTTTCAGGTATGCGTTGTGACATTTCAATACCGGTCTTTCAGCACAATCGTATTCCCACTGCTTTCAAAACGGTACTTTTTATCTACATCTATAAAATTAAACACTTCCTGCAACGTCATATCGGCATTGATGGTTCCCGAGAAGAACTCGTCCTCCACCTTTTCGCTTTCGACATGAATCTTTACATTATATTTCCGCTCGATTTCCTTCAGCATCTCACGGAAAGAGGCATTCACGAAACTCAATTTCCCGGTCGTCCAGAGGGCAGACTTGTTCGTATCATATTCCGACCGCTCCAACCGTCCCGATTGCCGGTCATACAATGCCCGTTCATTGGGTTTCAGGGTGACAGACTTCTCCCCGACCGATACTTCGACACCTCCATCGATCAAAGCAACCTCTGTTTCCTTGTCATCCGGATAGGAACGGACGTTAAACACCGTCCCCGTCACTCGAACCCTCGCGTCACCCGTCTGAACCGAAAAAACTTTCTCTTTATCCTTGCTCACCTCGAAATAACCCTCTCCTGAAAGATATACATTCCGCTCCTTCTGCCCGAAAGTAGCTGTATATTTCAGTACCGAGCCGGAATTCAGCACCACAACCGTGCTATCCGGCAACCGAAGCTTCGTCTGACTTCCCAACGGCACAACCATCTCGCACAAAGGGGCTTCGAAGCTCTCCACCGAACCTTTATATAGATAAATGGAGCTCACCGAAGTCGCAGCAAGCACCAAAACCGCCGCAGCCCAACGTCCCCACTTCATCCAAACCATTCGCTTTTGTTTTTGGGCACTCACCTGCATCCGCCCGCTCAAACGACGGAAACTTTTTTCCTTTTCCTCCTCCGCCTTCGGGACGGAAAGCAAAGCCATGAGCTTTGCCGCCTCCTCAAATTGCTTCCGGAAGGTTTCCGAACTCCGTACCAGCGCAAACAATTCCGCTTTCTCTGCGTCCGAAATTACCCCCAGCATATAATCATTTAGCCGCTGCCCAAACAAATCTTCCTTCTCTTGCATATTTTTCCCACTTTAAACTACAACTATATACACCGCTACCCTTCCGTATGTTTAGATGAAAAATATAATAAATAATAAATGCTTCAAACTTTGTTTCAATTTGTCCAACGCATTCTTGATCTGTACCCGTATCGTATTGACCGACAAGTTCATCTCTTCCGCAATCTCTTCCGCCGATTTGCCGTCGTAGAAATAGGCTTCGAACACCGCCCGCATCTTAACCGGCAGATTGTCGACCACGCGCCGGATCTCCGCTTCCGTTTCCTTCAGTTCCACATCCTCCAACGGGGTCGATGTCGACAAAATGTGTTCTTCCAAAAAGAACAACACCTCGTCGCGATGCCCATCCAACGCCGTCTGAAGCGCCCGCTGCGAACGGATGTAATTCAGACACCCGTTCTGCACGGATCGAACCAGGTAATAGTGTATGGGAAAGACCAGATTTTCCCGTTTTTCCCATACATTCAGAAATACATCGTCTACGACCTCTTGAGCAACCTCTTTATCCTGCAAATAATAAATCGCAACGGCATTCAGATAGGCATAATAGGCCTTATAAAGCTCGGCAAAAGCCTGCTCCGAACCTTTATTGACCTGTTGGACGATCGCTTTATCAACTAAATCCCGTTGCATTCCATTTCTGTTTTTTTCAGGAACAAAAATAGAAAAAATAATGTAATAGCAATCACATATTTTTTCGAATCAGCAGGCATGCACCTCCTCCCGGCGCCAATTTCAGGTCCAACGCATCCTTCCGGGTTACCTTTTGCTTGGTTACTTGCAAGGTTTCACGGTTGGTAAGGTAATGTGCATCGGCTCCATCCTGCATAATTTCGACTGTATAGCTTCCCTTCGGCAGAAAAGAGAGCGGCACGCGAAGGGTTCGCCCTTCTTCGTTTGTCGCAGCCCCGACCAGATAGGCATCTTCCGTTTCGCGCATCATCACAATGTATTCCCCAATCTCGCCTGCCAATGTGCGGCTTTCCAACCACGGCATCCGCTGGGCTGAGAGGAATTCGAGCAAGGCCGGATACTTCCGGTAGTATTCGGGAATGTCCGGGAGGATGGTCACACCCGAAAACGTAATCAGCGTGCGGGCTGCCTCTGCCACCAAAGTGGAAGGCACAGGCTGGTTTTCATCTACGCGCGTCGTCGGACCCTGCCGCAAGTCGAACATGCCGTTATTCATATCAATCGGACCGGCAACCATATTGACAAACACCGTTGTGACAAATGTTTTAGGCACAAACACATGGTGCCCGTCCAATTGGGCGTGGCAAAATTCGCGAGTCACAGCATTGGGGAAGGTTCTGAACTGCCCATAAGGGTGAACCGGCCCATCGTGGAAGTCAACTAACAGGTGATTTTCCGCACACAACCTTGTGATATACCTTGTCCACTGATTCTTTTCCTCCGGCGACCCCTGCATGAAGCCATATTTGACGCCCGAAGCGCCCCACTCGGCATACTGTTTCAATGTTTGCTCTATCGGATACTCCCTGCCCCCTACGTCGTTCAAATATAACCAAATCCCGACGCCTTTCTGCTTGCCGTAAGCCAATAAGCGTTGCACGTCTTTCGCCTTCTCCCCCTTCGTCGGGTCTGAGTCGGACTCAAATTCGGGTCCGTACCAGTTGGCATCCAAAACTAAATACTTAAAACCCTCTTCCGCAGCAAAGTCTACCATTTTGATCCATGACGGATAGGACATCGTATAGGTAAAATCTCCCCACACCGCACCATTAATACGCCAATCCCAGACTGCCACACCCGGTTTCACCCATGAAAAGTCGCCTTCCGACTCCGGATTGAGCAATTCAAGCAGATGAGAATCGACCAGCGCCCCTGGCTTCTCTCCGTGCATAATCACACGCCAAGCCGAATGGTATCCAGGGAACAATTGCTTCGGTTTGGAAGCAATTTGGAAAACCTTCTCCCCTTTTTGGGACTTTAAAATAAGCGGTTCGCCCATATCCAAGCAGGCTTCATGAATCGCCATGTAATGTTCCTCCCCTGCCTTGACCGTCATAATGGGTCGGCGGACGCCATCCGAGGCTGTCAAGTGCTCCGGGCCGATGTTGTGATTCTCTCCGTTATAAAACCAGGCAATATAATCGTCTGCGAAATGATACGCCGTCTGTTCGGAGCGCACTTTCACACTGTCATTTCCGCCTTCCGGTACTTGATAGCGAAAAGCAACGCCGTCATTATAGCTCCGCATGATGATTTGCAACTTTGAAGGCTGTCGATTGGTGTTTGAAAACTCCAGCACCATTTCGTTGAAACAGTCAGGTACAACCGACCGCTTTCCCCAAACCGGTTTCCATTCCGAACGGACTTTCCGGTCTGACATTTTCTTTACCTGCCATCCCGAAGACGGAATCGCCTCCCCGGATTCCAAAACGAATCCCAACGGAGAGTTATCAATCAACAAGGTTCCGTCTGCGGAAAACTGATAAACAAACTTTCCATCTTCCAATTGCTGTATGCACAATTCCAATTGCTTATCCGGCGAACAGACCTTATAAACCTTATCCGCTTTTGGAGCTGCCCAAGCCGCCGTTCCCAAATAAAGCCATACAAATAATAATACCCACTGCTTCATATCTGTTTTATTCTTCTTATAATGATATTCTTTATCCTGATTACTGTTTTCTATTTTGTAAAAATAACCCGAAATCCCTTTCACAGGCTTTCGGGAACAAATAAAAATCAATCCAATGAAACTATAACCCTCCCGGGCGCTCTTCTTCTCCTCCTGAAGGAGTGTTTTCGTTATTGTTGTTCTTCGGACGCTTGGAGCGAGAGTTGTAAGCCGTCGTGGTCTGCGCGATTAGCTCATTCAACTCATTGACAAACTTTGTGGTCTCTGCCGTAGGCTGCACAATGTTATAGGATTGGGCTAAGATAGCCAAATTTTCATACATCGTGTTGACGCGCTCACGAATGGCCGAGCCACTTTCGCGTTTCAAAGCTGCGCGCGTCCGAAGCCGTTGTTGCATAGAGGCCATATAGGCATTGTTTGCCGTTTCCAACTCGTTCAAATAGGTTGTCAAATTCAAGTCTGTCACATACTGCGCGTTTTCTTCCTTTCGAATATCCAGCAACAGCCCTTTGATTTTGACCGTTTTCTGATCCACAGGCAGCTGAGCGATTCCGATATAAGGCTTAATGACTTTGTAAAGCTCATTTCCGGCTGTTGCCTCTGTCGAAATAGGAGACTTGCAGGCATTCGCGATATTGGAAGTGACAAATGTCGTAACTGAACTGCGCAATTTGTCATTCGCATTCATCGTTTCCGTTTCCGGAGCAATGCGCGTCTCATCTACCACGTCGGCAAGCATTTCAATCTCTTGCTCAAACTCATTCATAAATTCAGCACTCAATCCCAATGCCGGCACTCCATTTTCAGATAATGAAGAAAGCACGGAAAGACCTCCCGGACGATCTTCCTCTTCTTCAGAAGCGAGAGGAAGCAGTGCGAGGACATTGTGCATAAAAGATAAATACTCGGCGTTGTTCAGCCGTTCCAATGTAATAACATTAATTGTTTGATAATCTGTCATAGCTAAAAAGTTATTTGATTAATTAACGCTTGCAATGTATGCACTTTTTTTGAGATACACAAATAAATCGCTATTTTTCTTTAAAAAATCATTTTGAAAAAGTTCAAAGTCACTTCCGACCCCTTGAAAGTCATTTTGAACTTTTTCAAAGTCATTTTCCAAGGGTCGGAAGTCATTTTGAAAAAGTTCAAAACCATTTCCGACCTCTTGGAAGTCACTTTGAATTTTTTCAAAATGATTTCCGAGGGATCGGAAGCCATTTTGAAAAAGTTCAAAATCTTTTTGGATGTATCTTGAAGCATTTTGCATCCTATCTATTATAATGTAAGAGGTGTCCCGTTGTAAAAGTCCAAAATCTTTGTGCGGAAGATGAATTCATATTTGGCTTGGGCCTGTTCCGAAAGGCTGCGGGCATATTGGGTTTTCGCTTCGTTGTATTCGAAAACGGTGCTCTTGCCGGCGGAATAGCGATTTTCTGCGTAGGTATAGGCTTCGCGGCTGGCGAGGACGGATTTTTCCGAAGCCAAATACTTCTCTTGGGCTGCGGTCGCGTTATAGTAAGCTTGCTGAATCTCCTTGTAGAGTGCCTTTTTGGTATTTTCCATCGTCAATTGCTGATTGATGATGCCGATGCGGGCTGCGCGGACGCTGTTGCGCGTCTGAAAGCGGTTGAAGAGCGGAATGGAGAGGCTGAAACCGATGGTCTTGCGGGCATTTGCCTGAAGCTGGTCGCCGAAAGGGAGATGCGTATAGTCGCCGTCGCCTGAGTAATGGTAATAACCGTTGCTGTAG